>NZ_JBHVFE010000132.1:0-19576 GCF_042801945.1 Kitasatospora sp. NPDC057542 | reverse complement strand
GGCCGGGGGCTCCGCGCGGCGTCTCACTCCTCGACGGGCAGCTGCGCCAGGTACGCCTCGATCTCCTCCTGGCCCGGCTCCGGCGCCAGCTCCGGGAACTCCGTCACCAGCAGCCGCGGCAGCCCCGGCACCGTCCACCCGCCGAACAGGTCGAGCGCCGCGTCGACCGCCGCCTCCTCGAACTGCCCGAAGTCCCCGGCCAGTTCGTCCGGCATCGGCCGTCCCTGCGCGGTCAGCTCGGCCAGGTTGCGGTAGCTGCGCCGCATCAGGCCCTGCTCCAGCAGCCGCCGCGCGCCGTCCGTGGCCATGCCGACCGACAGCACCCGGCCCGGGCCCCAGCCCTGCTCGTCCGGCTCGTCCAGCCAGCCGGCCGGCACCAGCGCCTCGTACGCGGCCAGCCGCTCCTCCTGCGCCAGCTCCCCGAAGCCGGCCAGCCAGTCCCGCACCGCCTCCCCGTCCGTGACGTCCACCCCGTGCGCGTGCAGCAGCAGCGCGTACAGCCGGGGCCAGGTCACCAGGTCGGCGCGGCGCAGCAGCCCTGCCGCGACCTCGCCCTGCCACTCGGCCTCCGCGTGCAGCCGCTCCTGGCGCTTGGCGTTGAGCCGCCGGGCCGCCCGCTGGTGGTCGATCAGCAGCCGGACGGCGTCGCCGTAGGCGAGCGGGTCCTCCTCGGGTGCCGGTTGGACGTACAGGTGGAGCCGCTCGTACAGCAGGTGCTCCACCGCGTCGGAGGTCAGTTCGGGCCAGCCGTCGTGCATCCTGCCCTCGCCCAGCTCCAGCAGCGCCAGCACCGCGCGCAGCGGCCCCTCGGCCACCGGCGCGCGGCCCTGCTCGGCCGCCCAGGCGAGCAGGTCGGCGGCCTTGGTGCGCGGGGCGAGCCGCAGGTCTTCGTCGTTCATAGTCCGAACGGTAGCCGCCGGGCGGGGATAGGGTCGGCAGCCATGGTCCCCGTACGACTCACCGGCCCGCGACTGGCCGTCCGCGAGTACCACCACACCGAGGGCGACGTGGACGCGTTGCACGCGCTGTTCGGCGACCTGGAGGTCACCCGCCACCTGCCCTTCGGGCCGAGCGACCGGGAGGCCTGCGCCGACCAGGTCGAGCTCTACCTGGAGGAGGCGATGGCCGAGGAGCGGGACACCTACCGGCTCGCCGTCACCAGGCTCGCCGACGCCGAGGAGCCGGAGGACGCGACGCCGGTCGGGCAGGCCTCGCTCACCCTCGACGGGCACCGGGCCGCCCACCTCGGGTGCGTGCTGGCCCGCGAGTTCTGGGGCCGCGGCTACGCGGGCGAGGTCGTCGGCCTGCTCTGCGGCCTCGCCTTCGACGCCCTGGACCTGCACCGGCTGGCCGCCCGGGTCGCCGTGGCCAACGAGGCCTCCGTCAAGGTGCTCACCGGGCTGGGATTCCGGCTGGAGGGGCGGCTGCGGCACGACGGGTTCAAGGACGGCGTCTGGTCCGACTCGTTCCTCTACTCGCTGCTCGCCGACGAGTGGCCGGGCCCGGGCGCCCGCAGGCCGGGCCCGGACCGCTGAACGCCGGGGACGGGCCGGGGGCAGCCGCCCGGGCGCAGAGCGGACCGAACGAGACGAGGGGATCGCGGCGGAGGGGGGTTAACCCCACCCCGGATCCGCCAGGCCTCCGGATCCCGTCTGGCCTGCGTGCCCGTCAGACTGGACACCGTCAGCAGGACGAACGACCGACAGCACGAGGGGCCGGGGGCCGGGAGCATGAGCAGCAGCCGCAGCATGGAGGACCGGGAGTGGGACGTCCGGGGCGGTCACGGTGACGACCCGCGCTCCGCCCGGGCCCGCCGGACCGAGCAGCGGCCGGCCCTGTGGCGGGCGCCGTTCTCGGCGTACTACTACCGGGAGGTCGGCTACGCGCTCAGCGGCCTGCCGGTGGCGATCGCCGGGTTCTCCCTCTCGATCGTCATGTTCTGCTTCGGCCTCGGCACCTTCGTGACCGTCCTCGGCCTGCCCGTGCTGGGCGCCCTGACCAGCCTCGCGCGCGGCTTCGGCCGGCTGGAGCGGGCCCGGGTGCGCGGCATGCTGGCCCTGGACGTCCCCGGCCCGGAGCCGGTGCGCCAGGTCCGCCCGGGCAGCTGGGGCGCGATCACCGCGCGGCTGGCGGACGCGGCCGGCTGGAAGGCCGTGCTGTACCAGGTGGTGATGTTCCCCTGGGCGGTGTTCAGCTTCTCGGTGACGCTGGTGTTCCTGCTGCTCGGCTGGGTGCTGGCGCTCTACCCGCTCTACCACTGGGTCTTCCCGACCTACACCCCCTGGCACGGGTACCGGCTGTTCGACTACTCCGACAGCAACGGCATCCAGCACGTGTACGAGGTCCAGGCGCCCTGGCAGATCGCCGTGCTCTCGGTCATCGGACTGCTGCTGGTCTTCCTCACCACGCAGCTGGTCCGCGGTCTGACCAACGTCAACCGGGCCGCCGCCCGGGGCCTGCTCGGCCGCTGACCCCCGGCTTCACCCGGCGGCCCCGCCCGCGTCCCGGACGCCTTCCGGATGCGGACGGGGCCGCTCCGTGTTCGGATGGCGGGGTGGCCGCCGCCGGCATTCCCCCCGCTCACCCGGACGTCCTGGTCACCTCCCGCCCGCTGGACGAGTACTGCGCCCTGTTCGGCCTCACCCGGGCCCGGCTCGCCGCCCTGCCCGGACCGCTGCTGGACTGCCCCGGCGGTGCGGCCGGCCTGGCCGCCGAGGCACGCGAGCTGGGCTGCCGGGTGATCGCCGCCGACCCGGTGTACGCGCTGCCGCTGCCGGCGGTCGTGGTCCGCGCCCTGGCCGCCCGGGCGGCGATGGCCACCGCGATGGCCGCCCGCCCGCAGCTCTCCCCCTCGCCCCGCCCGTACCGGTCCGAGCACTACCTGCGCAGCTGGGACCGCGCCCGTCGGTTGTTCGCCGCCGACTCGTCCGCCCATCCGCAGCGGTACGTGGCCGCGGCCCTGCCCCGGCTGCCCTTCGCGGACGGCGCCTTCGCCCTCACCCTGAGCGGCTATCTGCTCTTCGCCTACCCCGAACTCTTCGGTCCCGAGCACCAGTTGGCGGCGCTGACCGAACTGGTCCGGGTCACCTCCCCGGACGGCGAGGTCCGGGTCCAGCCGCTGCACGACGGGCGGGGCCGCCGCTGCGGCCACCTCGACCCGCTGCGGCACGCGCTCGGCGAGCGCCGGATAGCCAGCGAGGTCCGACGCCTCCCCGGGCCGGTGGACGGCCGCGCCCGGCGGGTCCTGGTGCTGCGGGCCGCCGACCACCGTCGCAGGGCGGTTCGACGGCCGATGATGTAATAGTCACTTATCGGGTGCGCCCCTATACTTGCCCGCATGACCACGACACCGATCCGGCGTGCCGACGGGGCCGACGCCGACCGGCTCACCGACCTGATCCAGGCGTCCTCCGCCTACCACGGCGAGTACGCGGCGATGATCGACGGCTACCGGGTGACGCCCGACTACGTAGCCCGGCACGACGTGTTCCTCGCCGCCGACCCGGCCACCGGCCACCTGCTCGGCTTCTACGCCCTGATCCGCGAACCGGCCGAACTGGACCTGATGTTCGTCGCCGACGAGGCCCAGGGGCGCGGCACCGGCCGCGAACTGATCGAGCACATGCTGGAGCAGGCCCGCCGGGCCGGGATCGCCAGCGTGAAGGTGGTCTCCCACCCGCTCGCCGAGCGCTTCTACCTGCGGGTGGGCGCCGAACGCGTCGGCACCTTCCCCGCACGCGGGACGATCACCTGGGACCGTCCCGAACTGCGCTTCACCGTCCAGGACGCCCAGGACGCCTAGGAGTTCCCCGGGGCCGACGGCCCGCCCGGCTGGGCCGGTACGGCCGGCGGGGCGGGCTGCTCCGGCACCAGGGCCGCCGCCTGGAGCCGGGACAGGATCTTCTCCGCCAGCCAGCTGCGGTCCGACCCGTACGGGATGCCCCGCGGGTCGACCAGCTGCGCCGCCACCGCGTCCCGCAGGCGCTGCGCCCCGGCGGCGGGCAGCCGGGAGAGCAGTCCCCGGGCGGCCAGCAGCGCGTGGTACTGCTCGAAGCCCGAGCGCGGGTGCTCGATCGCGTCCAGCACGCTCGGCAGGTCCGCCAGCGCCGGGTCCCCCTGCATCAGCGCGAGCGCCTGGATCCGCCGGCCCTCGGAGCCGTCCGCGAAGAGGCCCCGGACCTGCTCGGCGGTCAGCGCCGAACGCCGCGCGGTCGAACGGACCTCGGCCACCACGCCCTCCGGCCCGGCCGGTGAACCGGAGGAGGGCGGCAGCTGTCCGACCAGCGCGGCCGGGCGCTCCGCGCTGCCGCCCAGCAGCCCGAGCTGCTGCATCGCGCGGACCCGCAGGTCGTCCGCGCCCACCTTGTCGCCGTGCCGGTCGCGGTCCTGTCCGGCGAGGAAGAGGTCCAGCGCCTGGTCGGTCTCGGTCAGCGCCTGCGGCAGTGCCAGCCGGGTCACCAGCCAGCCGGCCAGGAAGCCGAAGACCAGGAAGTACAGCACCAGCGCCGCCGCGAACGGCACCACGTCCGCGCCCCCGCCGAGCGCGGGCGCCAGCGCCGTACCGAGGTCGTGCAGCCGCTCGCCGAGCGAGCCGAGCTGGGTCAGCCCGACACCCAGCAGCACCTTGGTCAGCCAGTCCGAGACCTGCTCCAGATTGGTGTTCGGCGCGTACGAGCCCTGCGGCTCACCGGTGCCGCCGCCGCGCACCCGGGGCACTCCGAACAGGAAGCCCAGCCCGCCGCCCAGGACGACCGAGGCCCCGACCACCACCAGGCCGCCCCCGAGCGCCTGCCAGGCGTGTTCCCGGCCGAGCGCGAACAGCAGCAGCCCGACCAGGCCCGTCCCGGCCAGTACCCCGGTGGCGCCCCACTGCGCCGTCCGCCGTGCCGCCCCGGCGCCCGGCCGCCGCGCCTTCACCATCGCCTACCCCCTGTGCCCGTGCCGCTCCGCTCCGGAACCCGCGCCGACTCTAGCGCCGCGGCCCCACCGCGGAAACGTCCCGGCCCCGCGCCTCCCGTCACGACGTGCGGAGCCCCGGGAAACGGCGGCGCCCCGGGAACGGCAGAGCCCCCGGACACGCCACGGGGAGCCTCCGGAATCGTGCCGGAAGCTCCCCGGGAACGCAGACGGCCCGCGGGCTGCTCCTTCAACGCCGGCCCGTGCACTGGCCAGGCGCCGAGGCACCGGGGATGTGCCGGTGAGCCCGCGGGCCGGGTGACTGCTTTGGATTCGCCTGCCGAAGGCCTGGGGCCTCACCCCGCGCAGGCAGGGGCGGCTCTAGCGAGCAGCCACCTCACGCATCCTGATGGTACTCAACTCAGGATCACCTCCTTTCAGTGTGCAGCCACCATAGGCAGCCCACCGGAGGAAGGGCAACGGATTATTCGCGGCGCCCGCGCGGCCGACGGAGTCAGCCGTGCGGGGCGCCCGGATCCGCTGCTCAGGCGCTCTTGAGCTGGTCCTTGAACTTGGTGAAGTCGATCGTGTTCTCGGCCGACGGGACCTGGATGGTCAGCGGCTTGTCGAACTCGCTGAAGTCGATCTTGCCGCCGTCCTTGGCGCCGGCGTTCTCGATCCGCACCGGGTAGGGCTTGCCCTCGGTGGCGATGTTGAGGGTCGTGACCTCGCCCTTGGAGTCGGTGGCCTTGAGGCTGAAGGTCTTCACGCCGTTGATGTTGCCGGCGGAGCCCTTCTCGACCTTGTCGCCGGTGCCCTCCTCCGAGCCGATCTTCTTGGTGAACTCGGCGAGGTTGCAGACGCTGGTGAGGGAGCCCATCGACGGGTCGTTCTCGAAGCCGGTCAGGTAGCGGCCCTTGAACAGCTCGGCGGCCTTGGCGCCGTTCGGGCCGCCCATGTTGGTCCAGAACGCGGTGTCCGGCTTGACGTACGAGGTCTTGCCGTCGCTGATGATCTCGAACTTGCCCATGCCCGGCATCGCCATGGTGCCGGTGCACTGGCTCTTGTTGTCCAGCGACAGGTTCATCTCCATCTGGCCCTCGTCGGTGCCGATAGTGCCGGCCATCTTGAGGGAGGTCGCGGAGGCCAGGGCGTCCTTGGCCTGCTTCTCGATGTCCTTCGCGCTGAGCTTGTCGGTGTCGAGCTTCTGCGAGGCGCCCGCCTTGGCGTCGCCGCTCTTCCCGTCGCTCTTGGTACCGCCGCACGCGGCGGTGCCGGCGGCCAGGACGAGGCAGATCGCGGCGGTGCTGACCAGTCGCTTCGACGACATGTGGTTTTTCCTGTCCGGGGTGGCCCGAGCCCCCCAATGAGATGAATTTTTCCTCAGTATGGTTCAGGCACCTGACAGGTGATCGTCGGACGGACCGCCGTTACAGCTTCGTGGCAGGACCGTGTTCTGTCCGCGCCCGGACACGCGAAAGGCCCGGAGGACGTGTCCTCCGGGCCTTCCTGCTACTGAGTAGCGGGGACAGGATTTGAACCTGCGACCTCTGGGTTATGAGCCCAGCGAGCTACCGAGCTGCTCCACCCCGCGTCGGTGAACACAACAATACGTGGAAGTCGCCGAGATGGGAAATCGGTTCTTCAGACGCCTTCGGCGGCCCCGCGCCCGGGGCCCCGCCGAGCCTGGCGCGACTGCCGTCGGGCCCGCCCCTCCGTCCGACGTCGGCCGGGCGCCGTGTGCCGGGCCGCGCGGCACCTCGCCCAGGCCGCGAAGCAGACCAGCGCGGCGAAGCAGGGCACCATCAGCGCCCCGTACACCACCAGGAAGCCGTCCGTGCCGAGGTCGGCCGCGGCGTTCCAGGTGCCGTGCAGCGTCATCGCCAGCAGCAGCCCGGCCGGCACCGCCAGCCGGGCCAGCCAGCGCCGCGCGGTGGTGAGGGCGACGGCCAGGCCGATCCCGGTGAGCGCGGTGAACAGCGGGTGGGCGAAGGGGGAGAGCAGGGCACGCAGCACGAAGGTCTGCACGGTGCTGTCGAAGTCGCGCAGGCTGGGCGGGTCGCCGAGGCCGATGCTGTCCAGCCGCTGCCGCTGGTCGCTGGTGAAGGCCCGGCCCAGGTACAGGGCGTTCTCGGTGAACGCGAAGCCGCAGGCCGTCATCCCGCCGAGCACCACCCCGGCGGCCAGGGTGCGCGGCCGGGAGCGGTGGTGTGGTGCGCCGGAGGGCGGGGCGGGGCGAAGGTAGGGCAGTGGCCGCAGGTGCGGGCGCAGCCGCAGCCGGCCGCGGGCGTGCGGCCCGACCGGGTGGCGCGGGTGCGGGCGGGGGCTCCGGGGCGCGGGCAACCGGCGCAGCAGCGGCGCGCAGGGGCGTCCGGTGCGGCGGCCGTGGCAGCGCAGCCGCCGGCCGAGCGGGAGCAGGAGCACCAGCAGGGCGGAGGCCTTGGCGGTCTCCTCGATCACCGGGGTGGCGATCCCGGCGCCGAGCAGTTCCCCGAACGGGCCCCGGTACCGGGTCAGGTAGCTCGCCGTCCAGTTGTTGGCCAGGATGGCGACGGTGGTGGCCGCGCAGGCGCCCCAGCCGAGGCAGAACACGGTGTGCCGCAGCGGCACCCGGGCGGTGAGGTTGAGCCAGGCCAGGCCGCCGAGCACGAACGGCAGCGGCACCATCGCCAGGCCCAGGCCGACCAGCAGCCCGACCGTGCCGGTCTGCCGCTGGACCAGGTGCAGGATCAGCACCCCGCAGCCGATCAGGGTCAGCACGGCGGTCGCGGTGACGGAGGAGAGCGCCACCGAGCGGCTGCGGCCCGGCGGGGCCCCGGGAGCGGCGGGCGTCCCGGCCGCGGCGGGGGAGGCGGTGGGCGCCCCGGGCGGGACCGGTACGGCGGGCGCGGTACCCGGCCGGGGCAGCAGCCGGTGGGCCCGGCGCCTCCGGGGCCCCGGGATGGTCCGGGTGTCGCCGGTGCTCGGGACCGTCTCCGGTGCGTCGGCGGCGGCTCGAACCGTCGTCCGACAGTTCCTCCGGAACCCGCCGCCGGACGGGCTGCCCATGCGGCACAGGGTAGGCCACGGTGACGGCCCGTCGGGAGGACTCGGGACGAGCCGTCCGTCCCGGGCCCGACCGCACGGCCGCCGCGCGTCCGCCCGTTCGAACGGCCCCGGTGGGTCAGCGGCGGCGGAACAGCAGGTCGTGGACGACGTGGCCCTTGGCGATCCCGGCCCGTTCGAACTTGGTGACCGGACGCCAGTCCGGCCTCGGGGCGTAGCCGGGAATGCTGCCGTCCGGGTGGTCCGCGGGCTCCAGCCAGCCGGTTCCGTCACCCTCGGGGTGCAGGTTCTCCAGCTCCGGCGAGGCGGACAGCACGGCCAGCATCTGCTCCGCGTACGGCTCCCAGTCGGTGGCGCAGTGCACCAGGGCGCCGGGGGCGAGCCGGGGCAGCACCAGGTCGAGGAAGTCGGGCTGGACCAGCCGGCGCTTGTGGTGCTTCGGCTTGGGCCACGGGTCGGCGAAGTAGACCCGCAGACCGGCCAGGGAGGCGTCCGGGAGCATGTCGCGCAGCAGGATCACCGCGTCGCCGGCGGCCGTGCGGACGTTCCGGGAGCCGTCGCGCTCCAGCAGGCCGAGCAGGTTGCCGTGGCCGGGGGTGTGCACGTCGGCGGCGAGGATGCCCATGGTCGGGTCGGCGGCGGCCATCGCGGCGGTGGTCTCGCCCATGCCGAAGCCGATCTCCAGGGTCACCGGCAGGCCGCCGAACAGCTCCGGCAGGTCCAGCGGGCTGCCGTCGATGGGGATGCCGTACGTCTCCCAGCTCCGGTCCAGGGCGCTCGCCTGGGCGTTGGTCATCCGGCCCCGGCGCGGCTGGAAGCTGCGGATGCGACGCTCGCGGTGCTGGGCCTCGGTGGCCTTGTGCGGGTACATCGGCGCGGGGTAGGCGGCCGGCGCGGCGGACAGCCGGGCGGACGGCGAGGTCTGGGGGATCGGGGCGGTGGCAGTCACAATCACCCGAGTCTACGGGGCTGTCGGGGCTCTCCGGCCGGGCCTGTGACCGGACTCATCGGCCCGACCGCTGCTCGGCTCACCCGCCGGCCTCCAGCGCGGCCAGGGCCCGGCGGGCCACCTCCCGGCCGATCGGCAGTGAGGCCGTGGCGGCGGGCGAGGGCGCGTTCAGCACGTGCACCGCGCGGCGCGGGGAGCGCGGGTCGTCCGGGTCGAAGCCGGCGAAGGCGAAGTCGTCCAGCAGTGAGCCGTCCCGGGCCACCGCCTGGGCCCGGACCCCGGCGGCGGCCGGCACCAGGTCCTCCGGGGCGACGGCGGGCAGCAGCCGCCGGACGGCCGTGGTGAACGCCCGCTTGGACAGCGAGCGGTGCAGTTCGCCCAGCTCGTACCGCCAGTGCCGGCGGGCGATCCGCCAGGTGCCGGGGAAGGCCAGGGTGTCGGCGAGGTCGCGCGGGCGGACGGTGCGCCAGTCGTAGCCCTCGCGGGCGAGCGCGGGCACCGCGTTCGGGCCGACGTGGACGTCCCCGTGGACGCCCCGGGTGAGGTGCACGCCGAGGAAGGGGAAGGCCGGGTCGGGCACCGGGTAGACCAGGCCGCGCACCAGGTTCCGGCGCCGCTCGGTCAGTTCGTAGTACTCGCCGCGGAACGGCACGATCCGCACCCCGGCGTCGTCCCCGGTCAGCCGGGCGATCCGGTCGCTGTGCAGCCCGGCGCAGTTCACCAGCACCCGGCAGCGCAGTTCTCCGGCCGGGGTCCGCAGCGTCACCCCGTCCCGGCGCCGGGCCACGGCCAGCACCTCGCTGCCGGGCCGCAGTTCGGCGCCGGCCTCCCGGGCCAGCCGGGCGTACGCGGTGGCGACGGCCGGGAAGTCACAGATGCCGGTGGTGGCGACGTGCAGCCCGGCGATCCCGGTCACCTCGGGCTCGTGGCGGGCGATCCCGGTCCGGTCCAGCTCGGTGACCGGGATGCCGTTGGCCCGCCCGCGCCCGGCCAGCGCCGCCAGCCGGGGCAGTTCGGCGGCGCCGGTGGCCACGACCAGCTTGCCGGTCACCTCGTACGGAATGCCGTGCTCGCGGCAGAACGCCACCAGCTCGGCGGCGCCCGCGACGGCGAACCGGGCCTTGTACGAGCCGGGGCGGTAGTAGACGCCGCTGTGGATCACCCCGCTGTTGCGCCCGGTCTGGTGCGCCGCGAAGCCGGCCTCCTTCTCCAGGACCGCGAGCCGCAGCCCCGGCCGTGCCAGGGTCAGTGCGTACGCCGTGGCCAGCCCGACGATCCCGCCGCCCACCACCGCCACGTCGACCTGGTCCGTCACCGCGCACTCCTCGCCCTCGCCCGGCCCGTCCTGCCGGGGCCGATGCTGCCACGGCGGGACGGGCGGGTCGAGGGCGCGCGGAGGGGTGCCCGGGCTACGCCTCCCAGGGCCAGGCGGCGTTCGCCCCGGCCTCCAGGAGGGGGATCAGCCGGAAGGCCGCGTCGCTCAGGCCGCCGAAGGTGTGCCGGTGGGCGCCGCCGCTGGGGCCGTGGCCCGGGGCGTAGCCGGCCAGGTTCCAGGTGTAGACGGGCACGTGGGCCGGGACGGCGGCGAGCGGGTCGCCGCCCCAGCGGCCCGGGCCGGTCTGCTCGTCGGTGACGATCACCACCCGGTCGTGGCCGCGGTAGTGGGTGCGGACGGCGTCGGCGGTGTTGGTGCCGCCGAGACTGGAGAAACGTTCCAGCACCCGCAGCACCGCCTCGCCCCGGCCGACCTCGACCACCTGGCTGGTGGTGCCGAACTCGACCAGGTCCGCCTCGGCGGCCCGGACCTTCAGCGCGGTGCCGAAGATCGCCGCCGAGTCCGCCCGGTTGAGCTCGGTGGGCCCGCCGGAGCGGTCGAACATCGAACCGGAGCGGTCCACCAGGATCAGCGTCCGGCCGGGCAGTTCGGGCACGTTCGCCAGCGAGTGGCCGAGCGCGGTCTCCAGCGCGTGCCCCCAGCGCAGTGAGGGCACGTTGCGGTACGCAGCCAGGTAGCGGAACGGGAACTGGCGCGAGCGCCGCACCTCGCCCTTGTCGGAGATCCGCCGGGCCACCTCGGCCGCGGCGGCGTCCGAGACCCCGGCCCGGTCGAAGTTGCGCAGGTTCCGCACCAGCGCCATCGGACCCATCGACGGGATGACCGCCTCCCAGACCGCCGCGTCCAGCGGCCCCTGCAGCCAGCCCGCCAGCGCCTCCCAGGTCAGCCCGGCGGAGGCCAGCCGCTCGGCGCCGTCCTCGGCGGTCACCGCCGCCCGGCGCTCCTCGACGGGCAGCGCCAGCAGCGCGCGGTTGGCGGTCAGCATCCGGTCGGCGGCCGGCGGGACGGCCTCGTCCGGCCGGTGCCGGCGGTCCAGCGCGTACGCGAACAGCGCGCCCTGCCACTCCTTGTCCGGGGCCGGCGAGGGGTGGGTCAGCTCGATCACGTCGCCGAAGCGGTAGCCCTTGCCCGCGGTGTCGTACTTGAGCAGCGAGCGGGCGTCGTACAGGCGCTGGACGGCGTCCGCGACGCCGCGCTTGAGCGGCTTGGGCAGCGCCCGGCCGTAGCGCGAGGTCCAGTAGGCGAGCAGTTCGCCGGGCTCGTCGGCGCGCCGCAGCACCGCCGCGACGGCCTGCCGGGAGTGGCCGTGGGCGCCCGCGTCCAGCCGGGCGCGGGTGAACTCGGCGGCGCCGACCAGGGCGGCGGTGCGCATCTGGGCGCCGTAGCGCAGCCAGCGCAGCAGCCCGACGGTCCACTCCGGCTCGGCGACCGCGAGTTCGCGCACCAGCGCGGTGTAGCGGTCGTCGCGCTCGCCGCCACGCTCGTGGAAGGTGTCCTGGCCGACCATGTTGGCGACCGCGAGCAGGAAGAGCTCGGACTTGCGGTCCCGGACGAAGCCCGGGCCGCCGTTGTGGTTGACGGTGCGCCGGCCGGTGGTGGCCACCGGCGAGCTCGGACTCGCCTTGGCCTTGCGGAAGTTGAACCTGGACATGCGGAAGCCCCCCTCGGCCTGCTGGTATCAGTGGGGAGGGAGGCATGCCGCGGCCGGGGTGCCCGAGATCGTGCCGGCCGCTGGGCGGCCGACGTCGGCGGGGGTGTATGCCTTGTGCTCTACCGAATTGAGCTAGCGGCCGCACTCGCGCACGGCACGCCCGGGACTTGAACCCGGAACCGCAAGATCCGAAGTAACCCCCGCCTGCGCACCGGGCACTCCGGAGCGCGCTGCCTCCCGAGATCAAAGGTGGCGGCGGTGTTTCGCGGGCTCGAACCGCAGCGTCCTACGGACGCCTCACCAAGAAGTAACCGCCGCCGTCGCACCGGGAGGTGCGGACGAACTATTCACGTGTAGGTGTCCAGAGATCGAAGGCGGCTGAGGTGACGAAGCTGCTCTGCCGACTGAGCTACACCGGCCCGAAGCCGGTGACGGGACTCGAACCCGCGACCTGCCCATTAAGAGTGGAAGTAACCTCTGCCTGCGCACCTGGACGGGAGAAACCCTAGCCAGGTCCCTCCCGTCGCCGCACTCCATTTACCGTCGGGCGCCGGAGCGCCGTCCCGTCCGCTCACGCCGGAGCGACGATCACCGCCCGCGCCCGCTCGGTCAACTCCCGTACCCGGCGTTCACCCTGGAAGGGCTCCAACCGCCGCAGCATCTCCACCACGTACTCCCGGCTGCGCTGCGAGGAGATCCGGCCGGCCACCTCGACGGCGCGCTCGCCGGCGGCGACCGCGGCGTCCAGATCGCCCGCCTCCGCCTCGGCCATCGCCGAGACCACCAGCCGCAGGCCGTGCGAGCGGACGAAGCCCTCGGTGGGCGTGGCCAGCGCCTCGCGGGTGAACTGCCGGACCTTGGAGGGCACTCCGAGGTCGCGGAAACACTCGGCGGCGTCGGCGGCGAGCCGGTCGTAGGCGTAGAAGTCGATCCAGGCCGGATCGGGATCCCCGGCGCGCGCCCGTTCGAGCGCGCTCTCCGCCGCGCCGAGCGCCGTCGCACACGCCGCCGCATTGCGGGCCTTGGCCTGGGCCCGGGCCTCCACCAGGTGGAAGAAGCTCATGGTGCGGGCGGTGGCCAGGCCCCGGTTGCGCTCCAGCGCGGCCTGGGCGAGGTCGACCGCCTCCTCGGCGAAGCCCCGGTAGCCCGCCTGGAGGCTCATCGAGGCCAGCACGTAGCCGCCGAGCGGCACGTCGGCGGCGGCCCGGGCGAGCCGCAGCGCCTGGATGTAGTAGCGCTGGGCGGCCTCGTGCTGTCCGGTGTCGAAGGCCATCCAGCCGGCCAGTCTGGTCAGTTCGGCGGTGGCCCCGAACAGGGCCCGGCCGACCGCGTCGCTGTACGAGGCGAGCAACAACGGCGCCGCCTCCACCCGCAGGCACTCCGGCACCATCGACGAACGCCAGTCCCCGCCGCCGTACTTGGAGTCCCAGCGGCGGGCCTCCTGGGCGGCCTCGCGGAGCTTGGCGGCGTCCGAGTGGCCGACCCGGTAGGAGGAGGCGTCGCTGGGGGAACGCGGCACCTCGCGGGCCACCGAGCCGTCCGCGGGGGTGATCAGCCAGCGGGAGACGGGGGTCGCGTAGGCGGCGACCGAGAAGGTGCCGGCCAGGCTGTCGCTCCAGCGGCCGCCGCCGGGGCCCCGGCGCAGGTCGAGGTCGACCCGCCACAGGTCGGTCGCGGACCGGACCGCGTCGGCGACCTCGCGCGGGAAGGCCAGGCCGAGTTCGGGCGCCGGGTCGGTGTCGCCCAGGCCGATCTCCTCCAGCGGGACGGGGCGGCCGAGCTTGCCGCCGATCGCGGTGGCGATCAGGTGCGGGACGGGCCCCTGCGGCACCATGCCCTTGCTGACCCAGCGGGCCACCGAGGTCTTGTCGTACCGCAGGGTCAGCCCGCGCTGGGCGCCGAGGTCGTTGACCCGGCGGGCCAGTCCGGCGTTGCTGATCTGGGCGAGGGTCAGGAGCGTGCCGAGCCGTTCGTTCGGTCCACGTGGGCTGACGGTCATGGTGGCGGCGACACCTCCTGCGGCCTTGTGCGCGGGGCCCGGGCGGCACCGGGCCGTAGCTGCTGTACCTAGCGTAGTCGGACGCGTTCCGACGGTTAAGAGGTCGCATTCCGGATGGCGGGATCGCGCACTCGGCGGTGCCGCACCGGGGTTGGTCCGGACCACTCGGATCCGGCCGACCGCGCCGCGCGCCGGAGCGTCGTGCTCCGGTCCCGTGTTCACGTGCGCCCGGCCGTGCTCCCTGGCCCGACCGGCTGGTCGGCGATTCGCTGGTGGTCGTGGGTCGGCCTGCCGTCGAGGACCCGGCGGGCCGGGGGACGCCGTCGCCTCAATCCCCGCGGGCGGCGGTGAAGTCCGGGAGGGCATGCGGATGCCCTCCCGGGCTGGGCGACGCCTTTCGGCCATCTCGCGATGCCCATGTCAAAGGTGTTCGCGGGCGGTCCGGGCCGGGGAGGGGGAGGTCCGGCCCGCCCACCCCCCGGAGCGCCGGGAAGATCGAACTCCCCGGCGGATCAAGGAACTTGCCCACCCGCAGTGATCGGGTGCCGGAGGAGCCCCGGGCCCGGGGCGCGCCCGCGAGCGGACCCTCGTCGGCCCGCGCGGCCGCAGTGACCGTCGAGCGGCCGGTCCGAACGGAAGCGGAACCCGGAACACCGGCCACGGCGACGTCCCGCGGTGGCACGATGTCTCCTGACGGCGCGTCGAGCTGCGAGGGCACGTCGGGACGCGCACGGGCCGCCACGGCACACCACCCGGCCGCCCGGCGGGCGGCGAACGCGCCGCAGGGATGCAGGTCCTCGTCCGGTGGAGGCACGATGCGGTGGCTGACGGGCTGGTGCACGGGCGCGCCGAGCGCGGGCACCCCGGTGTACGAGGCGCTCGGCAGGATCGAGCCGATCGCCGCGCGCCCGCTGTGGACCGGGCCCGACCCGCTCTGGGCCGTGGGCGACTGGCGCCCCACGGAGATCCGCCTGGTCACCCTCCGTCCCGGCGCCGCCGCCGTGGTCAGCACCGGCCCCACCGCCCCCGACCAGGTCGAGGACACCCCCGCCACCTCCCGGCTCGCCGTCCTCGGCCACTGCGGCGCCACCGACGCCGAGCTCGCCGCCGGCCTCGCCGCCGCCCGCGGCGGCGCCGTCCGCCACCTGACCGCCTGGCCCGGCAGCTACACCGTCGTGCTGCGCTCCGGCATCCGCTCCACCCTGCTGCTCACCGACCTCGCCGGCGCCCAGCCCGTCTTCCACACCCCGTGGGCCGGCGGCACCGCGTACGCCACCGCGGCCCTGCCGCTCGCCGACCTGGTCGGCGCCGCGCTGGACACCGGCCACCTCGCCGCCCGGCTCGCCTGCCCCGAGTCCCCCGAGGCGCTCGGCACCGGCACCCCGTACCTGGACGTCCAGCGGGTGCCGCCCGGCCACGTGCTCGGCATCCGCGGCGGCCGCCCGTACCTGTCCGGCTACGACGATCCGGCCGGCGCCGAGCAGCCGCGCGACGAGGCGCCCGCCGTCCGCGAACTCACCCGCGCCCTGCTGGAGTCCGTCCGCTCCCGGGTCCGCACCACCGCCCCGGTCCCCGATTCGGCCGGGCGGGCCCGGCTCGGCGTCGACCTCTCGTACGGGACGGCCTCCGCGACCGTCGCGCTGCTCGCCGCCGCCGTCCCGCTGCCACCGGTGCCCGCGGCCACCGCGGCGGCCCGGGCGGCCACCGCAGGGGCCAGGAGCGGCGCGGTCAAGGGCTCCTGGGCCCGCGCCACCGCCCCGGAACCCGCCGCCCCCGAGCAGCTGGCCGCCGTCACGCTCGGCGAGAGCGAGCCCCCGGCCGGCCTCGTGCTCGCCCCCGAGACCCCGCGACTGCGGCACACCGTGCTCGACCCCGGCCCGGACACCCTCCCGTACGCCGGACCGGGCACCGACCCGCAGGCCGGCCGGCTCACCGACGAGCCCGGGCCCGAACTCGTCGCCGCCGCCCGGGCCGAGGCCCGCTTCGACGCCGGCGGCACCGACCACCTCACCGGCTACGGCGCCCGCCAGGTCCTGGACGGGCACCCGGCCCGGCTCGCCGACCTCATCCGGGCCGGCCGGCCGCGCGAACTCCTGCCCCCGGTCGTCGCGCTGGCCGGCGCCGACCGGGCGGCCGCGGGCGTCCTCACCGGCGCGCTCCGCACCCCGCTCACCGTCGTCCGGGCCGCCCACCGGCTCTCCCGGGTCCGCTACGCCGAGGCGCTGGACGAGGCGGCCGCCAAGCTGACCGCCCGCCACGTCCCGAACGGCGCCGACACGGCGGGGGCCCGCTCGGCCGTCGACCTCGCCTGGTGCGTGCCCGGCCCGGCCGCCCGCTGGCTCTCCGACGAGGCGCTCTCCTCGGTCGCGCTACGGCTCCGCCTGGCGGCGCGCAAACCGGCGCCCGAGGAACATCCCGGCGCGCACCGGGCCCGGCACGCCCTCTACCGGCAGGCTCGCTCCTTCCGCACGCTCGTGCACGCCGCCGAACAGCCCGGACAGCGGCTGCACGCGCCCTTCCTCGACAACCAGGTGGTGCGCGCCGCCCGACTGCTGCCCGACGACGTCCGCCTCCAGCCCGGCGCCCGGCACGCCCTCCTGCACGCCGTCCTCACCGGCGCCGGCCGCACCGACCTGCCCCCCGACTGGGGTCGCGGCCCCCGCCCCGACCGCACCGCTCCCGCCCGCGCGGGCCTGCGCCTCGCCGCCGACGGGCTCGCCGAACTCTTCGACGCCCCGCTGCTCGCCGACGCCGGCCTCATCGACCTCCCCGCCGTCCGCGCCGGCCTCGCCCGGTCCGCCGACCCCACCAACCCCCTGTCCCCCTCCGCCCTCGCCGGCCTCGCCGACCTCGTCTCCACCGAACTCTGGCTCCGCCGCATCCGCGCCCGCCGCCACGGCGCCTGCTGGACGGGCCTGCCCAGCCCCCGCCAGCCGGCCCTCACCTCGTGAGTCCGGTCCCGTCACCGCGGCGCGTGGGCCTGCGTTGCCACGACGCGGTCTGCGGAGTCCTGCCCAGCGGCGGGAGCCCGGTCCCGCGTCCGGCGCCTCCCGCCACCGAGGCGCCCATCGGACGGGGTCCCCAGCCGCCCACCCGGACGCGCTGAGCCCGCCCGGCTCGCCCCGGCCCCCGCCCCGCAACCCCGGCCCCGGCCGTCCCCTGACCCCCGGAGCGTGCTCCGGCACACGCGACTTCTCCGCCTCCTCCACTCCTCCTCCCCGCCCTGCGGCGCGGTTGCCGGGCCCGGATCGGCGGGGCGGTGATGATGACGGGGGTGTGGATCCGGGGCGAGGAGGACGTGCGGTGGCCGCTGGGAGCGCGGGGCGGGATGTGCCGGTCGTGCTGTCGGTGCTCGGGCGTCCGCCGGCGGGGCGGCCGCCGGGGGTGCTGGCGGCGTGCGACGGGTCGGACGGGTCGCTGTGGGCGCTGGACCGGGCGATGACGGAGGCCGAGCGGTTCGGGCTGCCGCTGTACGTGCTCGCCGTGGTCAACCCGGCGCCGGCCGGCTACCCGCCGGGGATGGCGGAGCTGGTGCAGGAGAGCGTGGAGACGCTGGTCGAGAGCATGGCGGACGGGCTGCGCCGCTCGGTGGCCGCCGTGCAGCGCCAGCGTTCCGCGCCGTACGCGGGGGAGCTGTCGCTGCACGTGGTGCTGGGCAATGTGATCGAGGTGCTGCTGGAGGCGGCGGCCCGGCAGCACACGCTGGTGATCGGGACCCGGGGCAACGGCGGCTTCGCCCGGCTGCTGCTGGGCTCGGTGTGCTCGGCGGTCGTGCACCACGCGGCCTGCCCGGTGCTGGTGGTCCCGGCGCCGCCCGCGGCCTGACCGGCCGGGGGGACGCCCGCGGGGTGCCGGGAATGTCCCGAGATGGTTCATCGTTCACCCATCTCGTACACATCTGACAAGACGCCCCCTGGAGCCACCCGCATGAAGGTCGAGATCTGGTCCGACATCGCCTGTCCCTGGTGCTACATCGGCAAGCGCCGTTTCGAGCAGGCCCTGGCGGACTTCCCGGGCAAGGAGCGGGTCGAGGTCGTCTACCGCCCGTACCAGCTGGTCCCGGACGCTCCCGCGACGGCGAGCCCGCACCGTGCCTGGCTGGCCGAGCGCTACGGCCCGCAGTCGGTGGCGATGGACGCCCGGGTGGCGGAGCTGGGCCTCGTCGAGGGCATCACGTACGACTTCGACGCCGCGCTGCACGCCAACACCTTCCTGGGACACCGCCTGCTGCACCTCGCCGAGGCCGAGTACGGCCCGGCCGCCCAGGGACGGCTGAAGGAGGCACTGCTGAAGGCGCACTTCACCGACGGCGTCGACGTCGGTGACCGCGCCGCACTGACCGACGTCGCCGTGTCGGCCGGCCTGGACCGGGACCGGGTGACCGCCTACCTGGCGGGCGACGAGGGCACCGCCGAGGTCAACGCCCAGCTGGCCGAGGGCCGGGAGCTGGGCATCAACGCCGTGCCGACCTTCGTCTTCGAGGGCAAGTGGGCGGTTCAGGGCGGCCAGGACGCCGCGACCTTCCGCAAGGTGCTGGAGCAGGTCGCCGCCGAGATCGGCGAGCGCCGCCCCGCCCCGGTGCAGGTCGCCCCGGCCGGGGAGGCCTGCGCGGACGGCTCCTGCGCCATCTGACGGCCGGTCGCGGCCGTGCATTCCGCGTCGGTCGCGCGGCACCGCGGACCCGAGGCCCGCTCCAGGCCCCCTGGAGCGGGCTCCGTCATGAGCGCCCGGAGCGAGCCCCCGTCACGAGCAGCGGAAGCGGGCCTGGGCCCAGTCCGCAACGTTCAGCGCCGACCAGATCCCGTTCACCGGTGTGACCACCAGCTTGACCGACTTCTGCCCGGTCAGCGGCACGTGCACCGGCATAGCGTCGTCGCCGACGGCCAGCGCGCGGGAGCGCCACAGGGTGGTGCCGTCGCCGCCCTGGACGGAGAAGACGACCCCGCCCGGCGAGAGCGTGGCGTCGTCCACCCCGACCACCGCGTCGAAGGACGTGCAGCTGCGGTTGAGGTCGATCACGGTGGTCGCCGGGGCGTGCACGGTGATCGCGTGCGGGTGGTAGTCGCCGCCGATCCAGCCGCCGTCACGCTGCCAGAACTTGTCGCTGCCCTTCTGCCGGATGCTCGGCTCGGGCAGCGGCACCCGGTTGTTGCCGGGCTTGAGGACGGGCAGCGAGTCGCCCCAGAAGTCGCTGAGCACGGGCGGCGTCGGCGTGGTGACGGTCGGGGTCGGCACCGGCGGCAGGGTGGGCGTCGGGATGACCGGCACGTCGGGCGTGGGCAGCGGCGGCAGGGTCGGCACCGGCACGACCGGGGGAGCGACGGTCGGCTGCGGCGCCTGCGGGCCGGGTGCGGGCATGACGGGCTCCGGCGCCTGGGTGGTGGCGGGCGGCGGAGTCGGCGTGGACTTGGCGGCCGGCTCGGCGCCGGGGCTCGCCGGGGGCGCTTCCGGGGCCGGATCGGCGGCGCTGGGCGCCGGGGCCGGGGCCGGGGCGGTCGCAGCCGCGGGCGGCGTCGGGGAGGCGGCGGCCGGGGCGCTGGTGACCGGGGGAGCGGCCACCGGGGGATGCGGCTCGGGCGAGCCGGTGAGCGCGTACGCGGCGACGGCGGCCGCGGCGACCGCGATGGCGGCGGCGACCCCGGCCTTGGCGGCGGTGCCCAGGCCCTCGCCGACCGCGGCGCCCCCGCCCCCGCCGGAGGC
>NZ_JBHVFE010000131.1:0-19589 GCF_042801945.1 Kitasatospora sp. NPDC057542 | reverse complement strand
GTGCTCGTGCCGCCGGTGGCGGTGCAGCTGCCGGGCCCGGGCAGCCGCCGCACGTTCGTGTTGGCGGCGGCCTGCTGCCGTAGCTGGGTGATCTCGGCGTACTGGGCGACGAGGCGGGACAGCGCGAGGGTGTTCACGTCGACCAGTGGGCGTCGTCGATGTCCGGTCGAAGGGTCTCGGTGGGCCTGGCGAAGTCCGGGGCGTACTCGACGCCGTCGCCGCGGATGGAGAGGGTGAGCATCTGGTCGGGTCCCGGCACGAGGCTGACGTAGACGCTGACTCCCCCGGAGGCTTCGGCGCTGAAGTTGTAGTCCGTACCCTTCTCCGGCTCGCTGGGGGTCCAGATCGGCTTGACCTGCTTGTAGCCGTGCAGCTGCCATTGGTTCTCGATACCGTTCTTCAGTTCCAAGCGGTGGGACACGCTGATCCTGGTTCGGGCGGTGAGCTGGCGGTCGACGAAAAACATTCTGCTCGGCTCACCGTTCGGACGCTGTTGGTGCTGCTGGACGGAGTAGCCCGTGTCAGTCAGCGCCAAGCCAGGGCTCAGGCCGCCGACCGTCTCCTGAGAAAGTGTTGTCTTTCAGCACGTGATCGGTGGGTTTCCGCTGGTCGGGCATGAACTCCGTGGTGTCGAGGAAGAGTCGGGCCGGCGCGTTCGTCCGGGATGACACGGAGGTGGTCGGTGGCGTCGGTCATGGGCTTGCTGGAGGCTCGGGAGACGGCTGCGCGGGTGCGGGTCGACGAGCTCCGCGTGGAGGCCGATCGGATTCTCGCCGAACTGGCCGAGGCGGAAGCAGTGTTGGAGCGGCGGGCCATCGCCCTCGCCGAGTTGGCCGAGGCATTGGCCGCGCCGGAGCCGGAGCCTGAGGAACCGCTGCGGCCGGTGCCGGTGCCGGCGGTGGTGAAGGTCCCGGTAGCGGGGGCGGTGGTGCCCGTCTGGCGGGAGGGCCTGACTACGGAGGCGCTCGCGCCGGACTACCGGCGGTTGGTGGGCATGCTGGAGGCGGAAGCAGGCGGGACGGGGCTGCGGGCCCAGGAGTTGGCCTCTCGAATGGGCCTGGAGCGGGTCCCGGCGAAAGTCGAGGGAGTGCGGTCGAAGGCGAAGCGGCTGGTGGAGCGGGGCTGGCTGACCGAGGAGCGGCCCGGGGTGTTCACGCCGCGACGGGCAAACAGGTGACCTTGTGGTCCCGGTGGCGGGCGAGGCGGCGTCCCATGAGCATGGTCATGGACCACAGGGTGACGGCCTCGCTGCTGGCAGGCAGCGTCTCGTAGTCCCGGGCCAGCCGTCGCGAGCGCATCAGCCAGCTCAGCGTGCGCTCCACCACCCATCGTCTCGGCAGCACCACGAAGCCGCTCATGTCGTCGCTGCGTTTGATGATCTCCAGAGTGAGCTGGAGTGTCTCGCGGGCCCAGTCGACCAGGCGGCCCGTGTAGCCGCCGTCGGCCCACACCAGGCGGAGCTTTCGGTAGCGGGCGCGGGGGTGTTTCAGCATGCCGCAGGCGGCGTCGCGGTCGGTGGTGTCGGCAGGGGTGACCAGCACCATCAGCAGCAGGCCGAACGTGTCCACGATGACGTGTCGCTTGCGACCGTTGATCAATTTTCCGCCGTCGAAGCCCCGTGAGGTCGCCGGCACCGAGGCGGCGCCCTTCACCGACTGCGAGTCGATGATCGCCCCGGTCAGCTCCGCGTCGCGGCCCTCGCTCGCGCGGACCCTTCCGCGCAACCGGTCGTGGAACTCGGCGATCAGCTTGGTGTCGCGCCAGCGCCGGAAGAAGGCGTAGACCCGGTCCCAGGCGGGGAAGTCGGCCGGCATCGCCCGCCACGTGATGCCACCCGCGACCAGGTAGCGGATCGCATCGATCATCTGCTGGTGGCAGTAGCCCTCCGGCTGTCCACCCTTCCCGTTCAACCACGCGGGGACGGGAAGCAGATCGCGCACGGCCGCCCACTCCGCGTCCGTCATGTCCGAGGGGTAGGCCCGCTCCCGCTCGGGGCGATCGGCCGCATTCCCGTACAGGTGCGCGAGACAATCACACGTAAGAGAAGGCGAGTTGGACTTCGCCGGCGCGAACGCGTACAACTGCGGCAACAGGGTCTCCTGGAACGTCTCGGGCTTCAACACCCACGAGATGCGCCAGGGGCCCTGTCTTCATGCCCGGGTTGCCGCAGGATCACTCGACCGGGAACCTCGTTCGAACGCCAAGCGAACCACTCGGTACAACAACGGCTCCTCACACAGACCGGGATCACGGGCGCCGGACTGTCAGAGGTTCTGCAGGTAGGCGATGTGGACGGTGAAGGCGGCCTGCTCGGGGGTGTCGTGGAGCATCGCCTCCTGGGTGTTGATGTCGCCGATGAAGTAGCCCTCGTACACCGCCACCCATCGGTCGCCGATGCCGGTCAGGCCGCACTCGACCCAGCCGACCTGATGGCCCTCGCCCGTCACGAGGTAGACGTCGGGTTGACCGTCCAGCCAGCCAACGCCCACCAGTCGCCGAACTGCCCCTCATCGAGGGCGATGCGCACCCAAACCTGTCACAGAGGGCTGCCCGTAGACTTCGTTCATGTTCAAGGGATGGTGGCATGTACTGTCGGATGATGAGCGACAGCAGTGGATGTCGGAGCCGTATATGAAGGTCGGACCGCTGTGCTTTGGCATGAGTCCGTCTGAGGCTGAGGATGCGTTGAGCGACGTCGCAACAGGGGTTGTGCAGCACACTGAATCTGGCGGACATGGAGACAGCTGGCAGATTGCGAGGAGCCAGTATCGGGAGTTCGGGCTGGTCCTCTACTACAACAATGGACGCCTTGCGGGCGTCGTGGTCGACGCCCTGTGTGGACCGCAGGTTTTCACGGACGGTATGGCACTTGTCGGTCGGGTGCCATCCGTCCTGGAAGAGTGGATGCGCGATCGCGCTGAGACTTGTTCGTCGGATGACGAGCTCGCATACATGTCCGCAGGCGTACCTACCTCCGAGTCGCTGGGCGTGACGATCAATGTACAGCGGGATGGTGATCGCTTGCTCAGTCGCCCCGTGTTTTACCCTGCCGAAGCGCTTCACGATCTTCCCCACTGGCTGCCCGATGAGGTATGGATGATTCGCTGAATTGATGCCCAGGCGCGGCTGCCGCGCCGCCAACGGGCACCACGTCCGCGTCATCGAGTTCCACCTCACAGTGGCCACCAGCGACGGTGCCAGCCGAACCGAGCACTACCGCCTGCTGACCACGCGCATGGACCCCCGCCGCCATCCCGCCGACCAACTCGCGGCCCTCTATCACCAGCGCTGGGAGGTGGAGATCGCATTCTTCGGACTGAAGGTGACCTTGCGAACAGCAGACCGGGTCCTGCGGTCGCAGCGCCCGGAAGGCGTCGAGCAGGAGATCTACGCCTATCTGAACGTCTATCAGGTCCTGCGGCGGGTATCGCATCACAGTGCTCGCCGCGTCGGCGTCGACCCGGACCGGGTCTCCTTCACGGTGGCGGTCCGTACCGCACGTCACGGCGTCATCGCAGCCGACCACGCCTCGCCCGGCGGCCCGGAGACCTTCCACCAGCTGCTGACCAACGAACTCCTACCGCCACGACGCGCGGATCGTGTCAGCCCCCGCGCGGTCAAGCGCCCGGTCTCACCGTTCTCCTACAAACAGGTCCATGCTCTCCGCGAGAGCCGGACAGCCAGACGTGCGACCTACACAGTCCACCTCCGCGAACCCTCCGCCGACGCCTTGACAGTGCCACCTCAGCCGTAACTTCGCGGCATTGCTTTGAAACACCCCTGGGGGTCCGGGCGAGCCGATATCAAGATCAGGCCGGGGGAGGACTAGTGAAAAGAAAGGACCTGACCGTGATTGACCGCAGCGGCTACCTCGACGTCCGATCCCGCAGCGCGTCCGTTTTCGACCTCGACGCCAGGCTGCCCGACCAGGCCTTCAAGGGGGTCGCGGGGGAATCGTTGTTCTGTGAGTTCGACGCGGTCCTCACCCGGGAATTCTGGCCAGCACTCCGCGCGATGGCCCGGTGGCATGGCGACGATCGAATCGAACTACTGGTCCTGGAACCAGGTGTCGACGATTTCTACCTCCCGGAGTGTCGGATATGCCCGACGATTTCGTTGTCCGTCGACGCAGGCATGGACGACTACTGGGAGAAGGTCGGCTTTACGTCGAACGATGATTTCGCGGAGTCGATTGCGATTTCTGCCAATGTCATCGCTGTGACAGGCCCTTCCGGAAGGTGGGGGTGCTGGGGCGAAAAGGATCCCGAGGTTGCAATTTTTCGGGGCTTTCCGGATGTGACCACACGGAATGAATGGCGCGAACAGTTCGGGCCGTTCCTTGAGGTGTCAGGCGCACTGGAGTCGTATCTCTCGCTGGCCTTTGGGCGTCATGCCGTCCCGGACGTCTATGCGGCAACCCTGACTGCCAACTATGGGCCTCCGAGCGGCAGAATGCCGTGACATTGCGGAGTTTCACTGGGGTTTGGTGATGCTTCCATGGTGTTTTGGGTTAATCCAGCGACTGCGCGACGAATATCGCGGAGTGATGAATGAATTGCATGGAAGCAAACCCGGTGGAACGCCATATGTGAGCGGTGGGCTCCAGACCCGAGTAGAGGCGAACTCCAAGTACCAGGATTTTCGCTGGAAGGAGGTCTCTGCCGCCGTTGCGGCGTTCCCCTGCTCTCAGAGTCTGAACCGGGTGTACCAAGAGGTCTTCATCGAGGTGGCTGGATACTCGGCACCCTAGTCGGAATACCGAGCTCCGTTTACTGAACGAGGGGTCAGCATCTCTGAATGGTGAGATGATCGCCACGCACCTATGAAGACGCGAGAGGGCAGGTAATGAATCTTCTGGTAGCCGAGGAACTGTGCCTCAGTTTCGGCACGACCCGCGCGCTGGACGAGGTCTCGTTCGCAGTCGCCCCGCGAGAGGTGGTGGCCGTGACCGGATCGAGCGGCTCGGGGAAGTCGACGCTGCTTCACTGTTTGGCGGGCATCCTCGCCCCGGAGGCCGGCAGCGTCCACCTCGACGGCGAGCGGATTGACAACCTGCCTGAGTCGGGCCGCAGCTCACTGCGTCGCCGGGACTTCGGCTTCGTGTTCCAGCTGGGCGAACTGATCCCCGAACTGTCCGTGCTCGAAAACGTCGCACTCCCGCTGAGGCTCGCCGGAGTGACCCGCAAGGACGCCGCACGGCAGGCGGCGGAGGCGCTTGAGCGGCTGGAGATCGCCAGCCTCGCCGCGAAGCGCCCCTCCCAGATCTCCGGCGGTCAGGCCCAGCGAGCCGCGGTGGCACGGGCGTTGATTCACCGTCCGAAGGTCGTCTTCGCTGACGAGCCCACCGGCGCGCTCGACACGGTCAACGGCGAGCGGGTGCTGACCGCGCTGACCACGGCTGCCCGGGAGCAGGGTGCGGCCGTGGTCGTCGTGACCCATGAGGCGCGCGTGGCGGCCTGCGCGGACCGCGAGATCGTGATGAGCAACGGCCGGGTGGTCGGGACGAAGGAGCGGGTGTGATGCGGGCCCGCTTCTACCCCTTACTCCTGGGCGTGCGCCTGGTACGCGGCTACGGCCGCTCAGGCTGGGCCCGGGTCGTTCTGATGGCCGGCGGCACGGCACTCGGCGTGGTCGTCCTGCTGCTGGCGATCGCCGTCCCGGGGATGCTGCAGCACCGCGCGGACCGGGCCGACGCCCGCACGGTGATCTGCGCGGCCACGGACGATCGGGCAGCGGCCGGCTGCGGTCTGCTCGGTGAGAGCGTGTCGGACAGCTGGTACGGCCGGCCCCTGCAACGCCAGCTCGTGCCCGAGGCCGCCGCCGCCCCGCCGCCTGGTCTGAACCACCTGCCGGCCCCCGGCGAAGTGGCACTCTCGCCCGCATTGCGCGCGCTCTACGACAAGCCTGGCAACCAGGCACTGCGTGACCGGCTGCCCGGCCGGGCCACCGAGACGATCACCGCCGATGGCCTGCTGCAGCCTGACGAACTGCTCGCGTACGTCGGCGTCGCAAGCACCCCGGGCGCCCCGACCCAGCAACCCGCGGGGTACGGCCCGCAGGCGCACCACGTCACCGGCCCAGCGGTGGTGGCTGAGGCCGGGGCTGTCGCGGACGCCCGCAAGAACACCATCACGCTGATCGTCGGCGTGATCGCCGTCCTCACCCCCGTCCTGCTGTTCCTCGCCTCCTGCGCCCGGCTCTCCGCCGCCACGCGGGACCGCCGGCTGGCCGCGCTTCGCCTGCTCGGAGTGACGCCGCGCCAGGCACAGGTGGTGAACGCCGGAGAGAGCGCCGTAGTGGCGACGCTGGGTGCACTCGCCGGCCTGGCGATCTTCGAGGCCCTGCTGCCCTTCACCTCCCGATGGACCGTCGCGGGCTACGGCTGGTACGCCGCCGACCTCCAACCCCCGCTGTGGCAGATCGCCGCACTGATCGTCGCCGTTCCCATTCTTGCCGTCGGCGTGGGGGCCGTCGCGGTACGGCGGATCACCGCCACCACAAGGGCCGGACGGGCCGACGCCATGCCGAAGGCACTCTCCCCGTGGCGGCTGGCACCGCTGGCCGCCGGTGTCGCCGTCACCGGCTACGCGGCGGCCAGCTCTCCGCCAGACCGGGGCGACCCGAATACCTCGATGCTGCTCATCATGGCCGCAGGCCTGCTGCTGGTGTTCATCGGCCTCGCGGCCGGCACCCCGCTGATCGCCCGGAGCATCGGCGTGCTCCTCGGACGGGTGACCCGGTCGATCGCCGTCCTGCTCGGTGCCCGACGGCTCGAAATCGAGGCCGCCGCCACCACCCGGGTGGTCTCCGGACTGGTCCTGCTGGTCTTCGCCGGGGCCTTCGGGCAGTCGATGCTCGCGGCAATCCAGTCCCGCACCGACGCCGAATCCTGGGTGCAGGTCATGGCCCCCGGCGTCTACCAGGGGCCGGCGAAGAGCGCAGACGGCACACCCCTTGCGGCCGCCACCTTCGCCGACATCCCCGGCGTTCGCTCAGTCGTCCCCGTGCGTCGCCTCCAGACACCGATGACACCCGTCACGATGACGCCCGCCCAGGGCATCCCGGGCCGAGCGTCCGGGGCACCCGCCGGCACGGTCCAAGCACCCCCGCGCATCCACAACGCCGTCGTCCTCACCTGCGCCGAACTGTCCGCTGTGATCAACAAGGCACCACAATCCTGCGAGGAAGGCACCGCCTACTGGCTCACCCAGTCCGGGCAGCCGGCCGGACTCGGCAACGGAGCACCACTGACCCTGGCTCCGGCAGCTTCCGCCGCCAGCCCCGTCACGGTGGCGGCGCCCACCCGCACCCTCACGGTCCCCGACCGCAGCGCCGTCTCCGACGGCTCCCCGGTGGCGGCCGACATGCTGCTGCCACCCAGCACACCCGGCCTGTCCGCCGAAACCCTGCCCGCCACGACGTACCTGATCGTCACCGACGGCGAACAGTCCACCTTCGAAGCGCTCAACGCGGCGGCCGCCCGGGTGGACCCGAGCCTGACCGTCTCCACCCCGGACATCGCGCTCGAAGCCCAGTACCAATTCCCCCTGTTCCGCGCCCTGCTCACGCTCGGAACCATCCTCGTCCTCGCGATCTCCTGTGCCGCCATCGCCGTCGGCTCGATCGACCGCGCCATCGAACGCCGCCGCGAAGTAGCCCTCCAAGCCGTGGTCGGCGTCCCCCTGCCCACCATGCGGCGCGCCCAACTCCTCCAAGTGCTCATCCCGTACGGCACCGGCATCACACTGGCCCTCGGCCTCGCCATCCTCGTCGGACGAGCCTACGGACGTGCAGGAGGAACCTCCGGAGCAATCCCACTCGGAGGACTCACCACCGTCGCCACCATCGCAATCGCCGGCGCAGCCGTAGCCGGACTGAGCGCACTCCCCGCCCTCGGCCGAGGCATCAAAGCGGAATTCCTGCACCGCGAGTAACCAACGACAGGACACACCCACCACCAACCACAACGGGGCCCGCGCTACAAGCGCGGGCCCCGCTGCGCGCGCCTCCTCCGCCGCCATTGCCTTGGAAGAGGAGGCACACTGGGCTGCATGCAGGCCAGCGCCCACGCTCTGCATACCGATCGGCCAGCGGCAAGAAACGGAGTTACCAGGTTCTCAGGAACTCTCGGGGCTTACCGCGGCCGCCCACCTTTACCGTGACGGCGCCCATGCCCTCGGCGAGCGGGTCTGCGTGGAGCTGCTCCAGGACGGCCTGGGCAAGGTGGAACGTTCTCCCCAGGACGGCGGCCGGGAAACGGACGTGGCACAGCGCGACGATGACCGCGGCTTGCTCGACGGGCCGCGGGCCGAACAGTGGGACGCCCGGGTAGGCCAGTGGGGCCAGGACTATCGGCACATGGAAAACCGCACGACACCGACCAGCGGAAACGTCACCAGCATGACGCCGAAAACCGCACCACAATGACGCTGGCCCACCGGCACCGCCCCCGACCAGGCATCAACCCGTACCCGGAACGACAAACCGTTGCAACCCACCGCGACACCGTCATGCAACTTCACAGCGCTTTTCTGGCAGGGACCGGCCGTGTGGAATCTGAGTCATGCTGTAGGGAGTTTCGCCGTTGCTTCTGGTCTGCTTCGGCCAGCGATGTGCGTGGAGGAGGCGCACCTGCCACCAGGGGTCGTCCTCGGGCGGCCCGCTCTTCTCGGCCCGGCGCAGGGCGCGGGCGGTGGGCGGCTCCAGGATGATCGGCCGTCCGTTGGTGGTGCGGCGCCGGCGGTCGCAGGACGGGCACTCCAGGCGGTCCGGGTGGGCGTTCTCGTCCAGCTCGTCCTGGGAATCGTGGGCGCCGCCGAGCGGCCCCTTGCAGGTGTGGCACGGGTGCAGGGCGTCGTTGTGGGCGCGGGCAGCGAGCAGCACGTTGCGCAGCGCGGCTGTTTCGGCGTCCTGCTTGGCCTTCTCGGCGCGCTGCTCCTCGGCTTCCTCCTGGTCCTCGCGGGCCTGGCGGCGCTGGTCGATCAGGTCCCAGTCGGGTTCGTCGTTGAGGGCGTTGGTGAGGGAGTGCCAGCCGGGCCGGCCGAAGCGCCACCAGGTGGGTCCTTGCCAGCCGTGCTCGCGTAGGCGCTCGACGGTGGTGCCGAGCACGGGGATCTTGCCGTGGTAGGTGGCGTAGGCGATGCCTTCCTGCTCGTGCGCCCAGCCTTGCCAGTGCTCGCTGGTGGCGTTGCGTAGGTCCTTCAGGCGCTGTTCCAGGGCCTCGGGGCTGTAGCGGGGGCGGCTGCCTCTGGTGCCCTGGTCAAGGACGAACAGCACGGGCGGGCGGACGGTGCGGCGGTGACTGTAGCCGTATTCGGGTTCGGGGGCGTTGTAGCGGACTTCGACTTCGAGGCGCTCCTGGCCGCCGTCCTGGACGGTGCGGTCGAAGTAGCGCTTGTAGTTGTCGAGCTTGCCGGCGACCTTGCGCACGTCGGTCATGGTGCCCCGGTCGAGCTCCAGGAAGGCCACCGGGATGCCGAGCTCGGGCAGGCGGACGACGGCGTCGGGGATGACGTTGAACTTGCCGGTGATGGTGTGGGGCGTCTCGGTGGCCCAGGCTTCGATGCCTCCGGGCAGCGGGCCGGTGGGCAGGGCGCGGCGCGGGGGTGCCTGTCGCTTGTCGGTGCGGGGCGGGGCGCCGTGGGTGGTGGTGCCGGTGACGGCGGTGATGATGAGCTCGTTGACGAGCATGGCGTGCGGGGCGCCGGTGAGGCCGGCGCCGCGGGCGTGGCCGCCCATGTCGCGGTCGTCGCCGAGGGCTTCGGCGGCGGCGGCCAGGCCGAGCAGGGTGAGGCCGACGATCTTCTCCGCGCCGGGCCCGCCCGGCTTCGGCTTGGCGCCCGCTCCCTCGGCCGGGGCGGTCTTGGGGGCGGGTCGGCGGCCCGGCGGCGAGGTGGTGCCGCGGACGTCGACCAGCTTGTGCTTCTCCAGGTCCCGGACCGCTTCGGCCACGTGCTCCACGCGGTGGTGGGCGCGGTACTCGTCGGCGGCGATCAGGGCGTGCAGCTGCTTGTAGGTGGCGATCTTCAGCACGCCCAGCGCCGCGAGGACGTCGGCGCGCAGCGGGGCGGTCGAGCCGTTGGGGTTGCGGGCGGAGCGGCGGAAGTGCACCCGGCCCGGCCGGGCTGGCTGTTCGCCGTCGTGCCGCTCGCCCTGGCCGTCGCCGTGGCCGTGGTCCTGGTCGTGGTCCATGCCCTGCCCCCGCGCTGTCGGTCGTTCGTGGTGGTGATCTTCTCTGCTGTACCGCACACCACCGACACCGGAGCCGCCCCGCCCGCTCGCCGCCGCCCGCCGACCACCGGGAGGCACCCGGCCGCCCGGCCGGGAAAGGGGAGGGCCCCAGCGGCTATGGAGCGGGTAGGGCAGCACTGGACCCGGCGGTGAACCCGAGCCCGCCCTACCCAACTGCACCACCAACCACCAACAGCTCAAAGAAGGGAAGGGAGAGGGTTGTCGGCAACCCTGGGCGGCCCGATTCTCGGGGCTGAGCTGGGTAAATGTCGAAAGGCTGGCGAATGCTTCCCCCCGGGGCATCACCCGGGGACGGCCCCGGGGAGACACCCGGGGAACTGCGGCGGGCTCTTTCGCCTCGCCGGGCCCGTACGCGCGCCGTGACGGCGGCTCAGGCTCTGATCGGACAGTACCCCGGGCGGGCCTTCGGCACGCCGGATCGGCCGGCCTCGCCCCGCCGGGTCGGCGGCCCGGGGTGACGAATCCGGGGACGGCGGCGTTGGATCGGGGGTGAGCAGCACTTCCACTCCCCGCCCGCGGCGCGGGGGCGCCGGGTTGGGGCCGGGCGTCGCCGGCCGGGCCTTCGCCGTCGTCGGCCGGGCCCTGCGGTCCCCGCTTCCCTGGTCGCAGGAGTCAGTCGACGACGAGCTGCAGAGCCTGCTGGCCGGCCATCAGCGGCTGGTGGCCGCGCGGTGGGCGGAGGCGTTCGAGGACCTGGACGAGGACGCTATCGGCGAGGTGGCTCAGGAGGCCCGCCAGGACGGGCAGGACCCGGGCCGGTCCGTCGACGTCTTCGTGCGAAGCCTGGTCCGGCAGCTGGAGGACTGGAAGCAGGCCGAGGCCGCGCTGGCGAAGGCGCTGAACGAGGCGGCGCTCGGGCGGCCGTTGCCGGTGTGGACGGCCGACGCCCTGGCCGCCGAGCAGGGCCGGCTGTGGGACGCGCGGCAGGCACTACTGGAGGCTGTCGCCCGGCACCACCACGGCGGCCCCGCGCCCTGGTGAGGCCGGGTCAGCGGGCGGAGGCCGACCTGGTCTGGTGGGCGCGCAGGATGGCGTCGAGCGCCAGGTCCGCGGTGGGGAGGGTTCTGGGCCGGGACAAGGTGTCGACGAGGAGCCGGGCGCCGCCCTGTTGGTAGAGGAGGGCGATCCAGCCGGCCTGTCCCCACGGCCCGTCGGGCAGGGGCGCGGTCCAGCCGATCGGTGTGCTGTCGAGGCGCAGCTGGAGAACGCCCTGGGCGTCGGGGGTGAGCCAGGAGCCGAGTTCCCAGCCGGGGCCGAAGGTCACCTCCAGGTCGTCGAGGAGGTCGGGGAAGTCGAAGCGGCGCTCGGGGTCGGTGCAGGCCTCCCGCCGGGCCTGCTCGGCCGCGGCGGCCGCCGACTGCTGGGTCGGCGCCGGGCCGGCGTCCGGCTCAGGGGCGGAGGCGGGTGGCTGCTCGGCCGGGGCAGAAGCGGTCGGGGTTTCGCCTCGCGGGACGTTTGTCCCCTCCGGGACGTCGTCGTCCGGGTCCTCATCGTGGTCCCAGCGGTCGATCCGCTCGCGCGAGCGGGCCATGAGGCGCTCGTGCTCGTTCAGGTGCGGCCAGCGGGCCTTGTCCCGGATCTCCTGCGCGGCCATGTAGGCACGGGTGCCGTAGACGGGCAGCACCTTGGCCAGCTCCGCGAACGCCTCGGCCGGATCGCCGGCCGCAGTCTCCTCCAGGAAGCGCGTCAGCCGGCGGCGCAGCGCGTCGGCAGTGCCGAGGAGGTGTCGGCCGTCCTCACCCCAGCGGGCGAGGACGTCGTCGGCCCCGACGGCGGCCGCCGGTGCAGCAGATGCAGCGGGTGCTGCACCGGGCGGCGCAGCAGCCGGGTCAGGTGCAGCGGCGCTCGCTGCTTCTTCGCGGGCCTTGGCCTTGGCGCGGTCGACCTTGCTGCGGCAGGACCGCGAGCAGTAGGTGCGCGGCCGCCCGGTGAGGCCCTTGAGCGCCGGGTTCGAGCAGCCCTTCCGGGCGCACAGCCGGGCCGGTTCCGCGCTGGTGGCCGGCGGGTCGGTGGCGGCGGTCGGCGGGGCGCTGTCCATGCCCGGGATCGTAGCCGCCGGGCCCGACGGCCTGGCCGCCTTTCGCCTCGCTGCCGGGCGCGGGGCGAAACCCGGCGCGGCGGGTAGCGGTGCTGCTGCACCCTGTTGTCCCGCTGCTGCACCGGCGTGCTGCGGTGCAGCAGCAGCGCTGCGTGGACGGCGGTGACCTGTGCCGGTGAGGTCGGCGGGGCGAAACTCACCGGCCACCCGGGGCGGAACTCACCAGGGCAGCGGAGAACTCACCGGCAGGTGCGGGTGGTCCTGGCGACCGTTCTCCAGGTGCGGGGCCGACGGTGCGGGCTGGAGAGTGGGGTGGTGGGCATCGTGGTGGTGGTCGAGCAGCCGGAGGACCCGGTGCGCCTGGCCGTGCACGCGGCCAGCTCCGACCCGGACGTGCCCGGCGATCCGGCGGCGGTGACGGTCTGCGGGCTCGACACCGCGGGTATGGCCGTCGACCCGTGGCGGCCGACCGCGCCGAGTCAGCGCTGGTATCCGCCCGACCTCGCCCGCTACGTCTGCCCGCGCTACGACCGGGCCGTGCGTTCAGTGACGTGAGAGCAGGTCAGCGGGGGTGGCTTATAGATTCTTGCCCGCTTCGGAGGGGCGCCCGCCGGCGATGGCCCGTGGTTGTGCGTCCCGGGTCCGGCGGGCGCCCCGGGGGCAGCGTAGCCGGGCCCGGCCCCAGGCCTCAGTGGTCGCCCGGCCGGTAGCGCGATGGCATCCGACGCGCTGCACTCTGCGTACATCGGAGTCGCAACCTGCGGACGCCACCGCGGCCGGTACGCACTGCGCAGCCGGGTGGTGGACCGCCGGGCTGGCGGTGGCGGGTCAGGTCTTCAGGACGCGGCTGATCTCGTGCGGGGTCTGCCTGGCGAGGGCCACCAGGGTGTCGAGATGGCCGCCGGTCCAGGGGCGGTCCATGTTCTTCGGGTGGTCGACCGAGAGGCGGGCGCCGGCTGCGGTGGCCCGGTCCTTGGGGTTGTCGATCTCGGTGTCGCCGAGGCACTCGTAGGCGATCTCGATGAAGTCGAGCAGTTTGGCCCGCTCCTCGCGGCGCCGGTTCAGCTGCGCTTCCTCCCGGTTGAGGAGGCCGTCGACCGGGACCGAGATCGCGCGCTCGAACTCGGCCAGGGTCGGCTCCTCGCACAGCCGCTCGACCGCCGCGTCGGACAGCGGCGGACCACCGGCCGCCAGCCGTTCCAGGATGCTGATGCCGAGCACCGTGAACGCGCTGGCGTACCGCCACAGCAGCACCTCGATCTCGTCCGCGCACCGGAACGCCGCACGCCCCAGGTCACGGAACGCCTCGACCTCGAACGCGAACCGCCTCTCCTCAGCCCCGTGCTCGGCGTTGGCCTCCCATGCCCGGGCCCGGTCCTCCGCCGCGAGCGCCGTTCGCAGCTCGACGTCGAGCGTGTTCACCGCCTCGCGCAGCGACACGAGCGCCTCGTACTCCGCCGGGCCGAGTCCTGCCAGAGCCGTGCGCGTCGGAAACTCCATCCCGCCCACCTCCTCCTTGCCGGGGCTCCCGGCACCGTAGCCGGGTCGTCACGGCTCCCGCAGCCGAACGCCCAGCTTCCGCCCTGCCTCACGGACAGCGCTGCGCGCGGCGGGGCGGAGCGGCCGTCGGACCGTCCCGCCACCGGGGACCGGTCAGTCCCCGGCCGGGTCGGTCGCGGCGCTCGCGTGCGGTCGGGACCTGGACCCTGAGGACGACGAGGACGGCGGCGTGGACGAGGACCTCGCCTTCGTGCTCAGCGGGCAGGTGCTGGTCCGCGAGACCGGCCTGGCCGAGACGAGAGCGTCGCCCTGGCGGCGGTGGGCGCGATCGCCTTGGCGATGCCCCGCACCATCACCGTCGATAGCGACCCGGACGGGCAGCTGCCCGAACTGGCCCACCACCTCGACCGGGCCGTCGCCGCCGGTCGCGCCGCCGACGTGGCACCGCACGTGGCGGGATCGGCGCCGCACCGGTCGTGACCTGCGGAGGGGAGTTTGACGGGGCGAAACTCAGCGGCGTTGCGGGGCGGAGCTCACCGGCGTTGCGTGACCTCGATGAGGGTGGTGAGGTTCACCGGTCATGAGAGACGTGAGCGTCCTGCCGGTGGCGACCGAGCCGCCCGCCGAGGACGGGGACCAGGAGCAGCGGGAGCGGCAGCACGCGGTGAACGAGGTATTCGCCGAGGCGGGTGAGGCGGGCCGGCGGGCGGCCGGGTGGGTGTGCGGGCTCGCGGCACGGCAGCTCCAGCCCGGCCACCACACCGTGCTGGAGCGGGCCGCCGACGCCGTCGAACAGGCCGCCGGCCGGGAGATCGTCCCCGGCGGCGAGAGCCAGCTCGCCGAAGAACTTGCGTACGACCTGGCGGCCGACGTCATCACGGGCAGCATCCTCGTCGACGGACTCCCGGAGCTGTCGACCGGCGAACGGATCGCGCTGATCGCGGTCTGCGCACTCGCCGCAGCCCTGCCCGGCACGGTGCTGAACGACCCGACGCGCGAGCTGCCTGTCCTCACCGCGACGATGAACGCCGCCACCCAGGCGGGCATCGCCGCCGACCCACGGTAGCGCCGCCAGCCCCGACGGTCCCGCTTCGGCGCCGGGGCTGGCGGGAGGAAGCCGCCAGGCGTGCCACGGCCGACAGGTTGAGGGCGTCGGCTGGGCGACGCCCTCAACCCGGCTACCTGCGGGTTGCTGCCGCGGCCGCCATCCCGAGCGGGCCGGCAGCAGTGGCCAGCGCGAGCGACGCCGTTCCCTGATCCACGACACCGAGAACAACCGCCCCGGTGACAGTGGCGTAGAACGCGGCCCAGAGGGTCCGGCGGCGACCGGACCAGCCACGGTTGTCAGACCCTGGTGAGTTACTGTTCACGAGCGTTGGCCTCCTGATTCGATGCGGACGGCCTCGCGAAGAGGGAGCTCACCGGCCTGGCTTTCCTAGGGCGTTGGCCGGTGAGCTCCTCTCACGAGGTACGAGGAGGCTATCCGCCGGTACGGACAGTTCCGCCGCCTCGCGACCCCGACAGGCGAGACATCCGCCGGGTGAGATATCACAGAGGACCGACAAAACCGGGCTTCGGAAAGTGGCGCGCATTTGCGCAGGTCAGGGCGCTAAATTCGCTGCTCAGAGCATGCCGTGAAACATGCGGAACGTTTCACGACCAAGCCCGAATTTGTGACCTAAATCACATGAACGTGTTCTTCTTGTCGAAGTAGATCTTGCCCTCGATCTGACTGCCGCCCGGCTCCGGCGGACCGAAGACGCACTTCACCCGATCGTGGCGCCGTGCTCGGTACGCAGCCACGGCCGCTGCTCGGCGCCAGCGGTGTCGGTCGTCATCGTCTCCCCCGGTTCGCGGGTCGGTGAGCGGCTCAGCGTAGGGGCCCGGCCCGCTGCCCGGCGACCGGATTCCACTGCGCGCACCCGGCCGGGCGGGCGCGGGGTGCAGGCAGCCGGGTCCCGGGGAGACAGGGGGGTGGTCCGCGGGACCCGGCCGGTGGGAGGCCAGCAGCGCCGGGGTGGCATGTCGCGGCTGCTCTGCTCGGCGGCCCGGTGGTGCTGTGGTGAGGCCGCCGTGGCGGGAATGCTAGACCCGCTGGCCAGCGGGTGGCCAGGGCTTTGACCTGGGTTTTTTCAGCCGCGAACATGCCATCGGCAGCACGCAAACGGCTTCCCGGTCAGCTCCCTTTCCGCCAGGCCCAGATCGCCCGCTCCAGGCGTTCGGCGCCCTCCCAACGGACCGGGTGGGGCATCCGGTGGGCGGTCTCGCCGTCCATCACGTACTCCAGGGCGCGGGCCAGGCCGGCCGGGTCGGAGGCGACGGGGATGTCCAGCTCCATCGGCGGGTAGGCCTCGGGGTCGGATTCGCGCTCGAAGACGTACGACCAGCCGGTGGTGCTGTCCCAGTTCACGGTGAGCAGGCAGTCGGCGTCGGAGGCGTCCCGGTCGCCGTACGGGTTGTGGTTCCCGGCGCCCCAGCCCAGGACGGCCTGCAGCGCGCGAGCACCGGCGGGCTCTTCCTCCTCCAGCCACCAGCCGCCCGGGCCGCGTCCGATCGCCTCCAGCTCGGTGACGACCTGGGCGATGTAGTCGCGGTGCGGCAGGTGGCCGCCGCGCTCCTCCAGGATCTTCGGCACGATGGCCTTCCCCTTCTGTTGTCGTGGTGCGGGCCGGGTACGGACCCGTTGGTGAATCGACAGGTGCTGCGCTTGTAGACAGGGCCCGCGGTGGCGCTCACGGCCGGCCCGTGCCCGGTCACCTCCAGCCGCAGGCTTGTTGCTCCTCGAACCAAAGCCGCTCGGCGGTCGCCGGGCCGCGTTCGGCCCAGTCCTCGGGGCGGTCGCCGGGCCGCGGCCCGTCCTGCCACCGGCGCCGGGACGGCGGCGCGGCCGGGAGGACGCCGTCGGCGAGCAGGGCGCGCACCCAGGCGGTGGCGGCGAGCGCCGGCTCCAGTGCGGTGACGGATTCGGGGCCGAGCCGGCCGAGGAGGTGCAGCAGCGCGCCGACGGCGCCGAGGGTGTCGGTCGCGGCAGGCGGCGCCCAGCCGTCGGCCGCCACCTGTTCGGTCAGCTCGCTCGCGACGCCAGTCAGCGTGTCGGTCCGGTCGTTCAAGGCACCCATGTCCGGTCAACGAGCGGGCCGCAGGCTGGGTAGCGGGATGTCAGCAGTGTGGGCCGATGAGCAGCACGGTGAGCACCGAGTCGTCCTGGCCGTTGCGCTCGGGCCGGCCAATCGCGTCCGGGCCAGGTTCAGTAGATCCACCAGGCGGCGGCCGGTGTGGTCGGGCAGGGCGTGGTAGCGATGGGTACACAGGCAGGGGACGGCGGGAGCCGGGCGGGCGGTGGGGAAAGCGCGAGTGCGAGGGGCCAGTGCGCAACGAGGGGCTGGCATGCCCCGGGGCGAGCGCGAAGCATGCCGCCAGGTCGTCGGCCGAAACCGCGCAAGGTCGCCTCTGAAACGGGGCCTGTCACGAAACCTTGATCTGTTATCGACGCATACCTATAGCCGGTATCTGAGCTGGGACAACGCACCATTTGACTGATCGTTAGACTCGTGGGAGAGTTGAGATCGCTCGGGCACCTCTGTGCCCATTGCCCACACGAAGCCTCGCCTGTCGGCGGGGCTTTTTGCATGTGGCGAACAGCCAAGTCACCAAGGCCTCCGTCGTCGACGGGGGCCTTCTGCTGTATCTGGAGGAATGTTGGACGCTTCCCTCACTGTGCTCGCGCTGCTCATCATGGCCGTCGTGGTACTCGTTCTCGGAGTCCTGGCAAGGGTGCGACTTCGACTTCACTCACGCCGTCTTCGACGGCGGCAGCTTCAAGGACGCCGAGTTCTGCGGGCGGGTGAAGTTCCACGGCGCCGTCTTCCGTGCGGACGACGGTATCGAGGTGACGTTCGAGGGCGCGGCGTTCCGCTGCGGTTGTCAGGTGGAGTTCTGGGGAGCCACCTTCGCCGGCCCCCGGATCGTCTTCCGGGGCGCGCAATTCACAGGCGGCTCGGTGATGTTCCGGAACGCCGTCTTCGAGGCGAGCCTCGTCCAGTTCGACGACGCCCACTTCACCGGCGGACAGGTCGACTTCAGCGGCGCCCAGTTCGCAGACGGCGACACCGAGTTCCGACAGGCGGTGTTCAACGGCGCCACCGTCTTGTTCAACGCCACCTACACGAACGCCACGGTTGGCTTCTGGGACACCCGGTTCGACGAGGGACAGATCGATTTCAACCACGCGGTCTTCGGCCCGGGCCACGGACTCGTGAGCTTCGGCGGATCGTCCTTCAGCGAGGCGGATGTCAGACTCGAAACGGCCACCTTCAACGGCCTCACAGTCGATCTCTCCAAGGTGGACATCCAAGGCCAGCCACCAAAACTCCCCCCAGGGCAGCGCCCAGGGCTGGAGCGCCCCCAGGATGCATAAGGGCTGCGGCCCCTGAGCCATGCAACACAGCTTCCGATCGGACTCCTCCTGCTGGCAGGACGTGCACGGCTGCTCGCCCCAGCGGGCCCGGTCCCACTCGGCGTCGGTGAGCTTCGCCGAACAGCGGGTGCAGGCCGGGCGGCTCGCCTCCTGTTCGGCCTGCTCGCGGGCTCGGCGGGCAGGCCGGCCTCAAGCAGACCCAGAAGCGCCTGGCCCGCCTCCACGCCGAGGGCCTGGCCGATGTTCGTCACCCTGCCGCAGGCCGGCCGCACGAAGGCCTGGCACCTCGCCGGCCAGGGCGCGGCCGTCACCGCGACCTTCCCCGAGGCCCGCCGCCCGGACGGCCCGGCGGCGGCCGCCGAACAGACCGCCCTGCGGTACGGGCGCAGTCACCTGCTCGACCTCGGCCGCGTGCACACCGCCTTCGTCACCGAAGCCCGCCAGCGCGGGGAGAGCTGCCGGCCGCTCGACCTGGTCCCCGCCCCCGAACACCGAGCGGGCCCGGACAAAGACACGTACCGGCCCGCCGCCGAACTCGCGTACACCGCGAACGCCGACGACAGCCAGCTACGGCTGCGGGCGTTCGTCGAGCTCCACCGCCCCGACGTCGGCGCCGAGCACTGCGCGGCGCAGATGGCGGCCTGCGCCCGACTGTGGGAGCAGCCGGGCCCCGGCGGGACGGGGCGGGCGTGGGAGCGACGCTGGCGGACCTTCCCGCGCCTGCTGGTGGTCCTGGTCGGCACCACCGCCGCCTCGGCGCTCGGCAGTGTCGGACCTGCGGCTCGCCGCCGAAGAACAGCCGGCCACCGCCGAGCTGCTCGCCGCCGTCCCGGCCCGCGCTGCCCGGGCCGAGGACCTGGTCCAGCGCGGCCCGGCCGCCCTCGTCTGGCACCCGCTCGGTGGCCCGGACCGGCGGCCGTGCGGCTGGGCACAGCTGTAGAGGTCTGGTAGGAGCAGGAACGAGGGCGGGTCGGGCATCAAGGTGCCCGACCGGCCCTCGCCAATGCTTTGACCTGACCATATGAGGGCCGGGCCCCCTTCCCTGCTCATCCGGGCGGTGCCTATCGTCCGGGTAGGTACACGGGCTCGGGAAGGAGGCCCGTCCGCCTCGCCTCGCGTGATGGCGCGGGGCTGGTGGGCGCCGAGGAGAGGCTCTGGGTGAACGCCGTTCCGCGCGAGGAGCTGGCGAAGTTCACCTTCGAGCGCGTCATCGGCGGGCTCAAGGTCCTCTCGGAGAAGGGCCTTGCCTGGCGTGCCTCGTACCGCGGCGCGCAGATCCAACTCAGCGATCCCCGGCCGGAGTTCCAGGAAACGTGGACCCTGGAGTTCGTGCGCCCGATCGACGAGGAGTAACCGCGCGGCGGGGGCGGCCAGCGCAGACCC
>NZ_JBHVFE010000130.1:0-19651 GCF_042801945.1 Kitasatospora sp. NPDC057542 | reverse complement strand
GGGCTCCTCAGGGGAGCCCGCCCACCACCGGTGAGTCCGGAAAACGGCGTAGCCGGCCACGGAAACAGCGAAGCCGGCCCATCCGAGGATGAACCGGCTCACTGGAGGACCGGCATGCCGGTCTGCGCGTCAGCGCGAGACCTTACCGGCCTTGATGCACGAGGTGCAGACGTTGAGCCGCTTCGGCGTCCGCCCAATCACAGCGCGCACCGTCTGGATGTTGGGGTTCCAACGACGGGGGGTACGGCGGTGAGAGTGGGAGATGCTGTTGCCGAAGCCCGGCCCCTTGCCGCAGACGTCGCAGTTGGCAGCCACAGGAGTCACTCCAAGACTTCAGATCAGATACTTTCGAAAACCCCACTCACCCACCAGAACACTCACGTGAACCGGACCGGACAAGGGGGTGAGCCTGGACGGTTCCAGGCAACCGGAAGAGCATACAACGCTTGCTTCCGTCCCACGAAACTACCATGACCGGCCGAGTGATCGCTCCGGTCGCGGGGACGGACGGCCCTGCCCCGCCCCGATAACCTGCCGGTATCACCCCTTGCCGCAGGCCTGACTGTGCGCTGCCCCTCGGGCCACCGCGGCGTCCCATCCGGAGGAGACCTGGTGCTGCACACGCTCGACGCCCCGGCCGTGCGCACCTGGTGCCAGCTCGCGCTGCGCGCGCTCGGCCAGGCCCGCGAGGAGATCGACGCGCTCAACGTCTATCCCGTCCCGGACGGCGACACCGGCACCAACCTCTACCTGACCGTCGAGTCCGCCGCCGCCGAGGTGGAGAGCCGCTTCGCCGACCCCGCCGTCGACCCGGCCCCCGGGCTGGCCGACACGGTCCGGGCGATGGCCCGCGGCGCACTGGTCGGGGCCCGCGGCAACTCCGGGGTGATCCTCGCCCAGTGGCTGCGCGGCACCGCCGAGACGCTGGCCGAGGGAGGCGGCGCCGAACAGCTGCGGGCCGCCCTGCAACGGGCCGCCGACTCCGCGTACCAGGCCGTCGCGGAGCCCGTCGAGGGCACCCTGCTGACCGTCGCCCGGGTCGCCGCCCGGGAGGCCGTCCGGGCCGGGGACGGGCTCGCGCAGGTCGCCGACACCGCCTACCGGGCCGCCCGGGACGCGCTGCGGCACACCCCCGAGCAGCTCGCCGTGCTGGCCGAGAACGGGGTGGTGGACGCCGGCGGGCGCGGCCTGGTGGCCGTCCTCGGCGCGCTCGCCGACGCCGTCGCCGGACAGCAGCCGATGGGGCCGGTCGCGCTGCGCGGGGACGTCCGGGCCGTCGAGAGCTGTGAGACGCACCTGCGGCCGCCCGGCCCCGGCCACCCCGCCTTCGAGGTCATCTACCTGCTGGACGCCCCCGACGAGGCGCTGCCCGCGCTGCGCGAGCGGCTCGGCGGGCTCGGCGACTCACTGGTGATCGGCGGCGGCGACGGCCTGTGGAACGTGCACGTCCACGTGGACGACGCGGGCGCCGCCGTGGAGGCCGGGGTCGGGGCAGGGCGCCCGCACCAGATCCGGATCACCCACTTCGCCGAGGCCGCCGCCCGGGCCGGCACCACCGCCGAGCGCGGCGAGCGCGAGGAACGTGCCCGCGCGGTGCTCTCGGTGGTCTCCGGCGAGGGCCTGGCCGAACTCTGCGAGCAGGCCGGTGCCGTCGTCCTGCACGCCGACCCGGACCGCCCGCCGGCCAGCGCCGAACTCGCCTCGGCGGTGCGCCGCTCGGCCGCCCGCGAGGTCGTCCTGCTGCTCAACGACCCCGAACTGCGCGCCGCCGCCGGGGCCGCCGCCGACCAGCTGCGCGAGGAAGGGGTGCGGATCGCCGTCCTGCCCACCCGCTCGCCGGTGCAGGGCCTGGCGGCGCTGGCGGTGCACGAGGGCGGCCGCCGCTTCGACGAGGACGTGGTCGCCATGACCTCCGCCGCCGGGGCCACCCGGTACGCCGAACTGGCCGTCGCCGAGGGGGAGTCCTGGACGATGGCCGGGGTCTGCCAGGCCGGGGACGTGCTCGGGCTGATCGACGGTGACGTCGCGGTGATCGGCGCGGGGCTGGCCGAGGTCGGCGAGAGCGTGCTGGACCGGATGCTCGGGGCGGGCGGCGAACTGGTCACCCTGATCCTCGGCGAGGGCACCGACGAGGCGCTCGCCGAACGGCTGGTCTCCCACGTCCGGCACCGGCGGCCCGAGGTGGACGCGATGGTCTTCCACGGCGGACAGGAGCCGGCGCCGCTGCTCATCGGGGTGGAGTAGGGCCTGTTCGTCGGTGCCTTGGTGTAAACAGGGGCCTGATGGGCGCTCTCGATGAACCACTGACCAAGCTCGTCGGCGACCGCACCGCGAAGGTGCTCGCCGACAGCCTCAAGCTGCGCACGGTCGGGGACCTGCTGCACCACTACCCGCGCCGCTACGTGGAACGCGGCCAGCTCACCAGCCTGGACGAGCTGGAGATCGACGAGCACGTCACCGTGCTGGCCCGGATCGAGAAGGTCACCCTGATCCCGTTCCGCGGCCGCAAGGGCGACCGGCTGGAGGTCGTCGTCACCGACGGCCGCAGCCGGCTCTCGCTGGTCTTCTTCAACCAGGGCTGGCGGCAGAAGGAGCTCAAGCCCGGCGCCCAGGGCCTGTTCGCGGGCAAGGTCGGGGTCTTCAACCGGACCCGCCAGCTGGTCTCGCCGGACTACCAGCTGCTCGACGAGGACGCCGGGTCCGACGCCGCGCAGCAGTTCGCCGGCCGGCTCATCCCGGTGTACGGCGCCAGTGCGCAGATGCCCAGCTGGAAGCTGTCGATCTGCATCGAGACCGCGCTCACCAAGCACCTCGGCGACGTCGGCGAACCGCTGCCCGCCGAACTGCGCGAGCGGCACGACCTGATCCCGCTGCCCGAGGCACTGGAGCTGATCCACCGCCCGCGCGGCCACGCCGACCGCGAGCGCGCCCAGAGCCGGCTGCGCTGGGACGAGGCCTTCGTGCTCCAGGTCGCCCTCGCGCAGCGCCGGGCCGCCGACTCCGCCCTGCCCGCCAAGCCGCGCAGGGCCCGCGAGGGCGGTCTGCTGGACGCCTTCGACGCCCGGCTGCCGTTCACCCTCACCGAGGGCCAGCGATCAGTCTCCGCCGAGATCGCCGCCGACCTCGCCACCGAACACCCGATGCACCGGCTGCTCCAGGGCGAGGTCGGCTCCGGGAAGACCCTGGTCGCGCTGCGCGCCATGCTCGCCGTGGTGGACGCGGGCGGCCAGGCGGTGCTGCTGGCGCCCACCGAGGTGCTCGCCCAGCAGCACCACCGCTCGATCGTCGAGATGATGGGGGACCTCGCCGAGGGCGGAATGCTCGGAGGCTCCGACCTCGGCACCCGGGTGGTGCTGCTGACCGGCTCGATGGGCGTCGCCGCCCGTCGCCAGGCGCTGCTCGACATGGCCTGCGGGGACGCCGGGATCGCCATCGGCACCCACGCGCTGATCGAGGACAAGGTGCAGTTCCAGGACCTCGGCCTGGTCGTGGTGGACGAGCAGCACCGCTTCGGCGTCGAGCAGCGGGACGCGCTGCGCGCCAAGGGCGAGCAGCCGCCGCATCTGCTGGTGATGACCGCCACCCCGATCCCGCGCACCGTCGCGATGACGGTCTTCGGGGACCTGGAGACCTCCGTCCTGGACCAGCTGCCGGCCGGCCGCTCGCCGATCTCCACCCACGTCGTCCCGGCGCTGGAGAAGCCCAACTTCCTCACCCGGGCCTGGGAGCGGGTCCGCGAGGAGGTCGCCAAGGGCCACCAGGCGTACGTGGTCTGCCCCCGGATCGGGGACGAGGAGCCCGCCGCCGACCCGAAGAAGAAGCGGCGCAAGGCCGCCGAGGAGGACTTCGAGGAGGTCGCCGACGAAGGCGCCGCCAGCGACGAACGACGGCCCCCGCTCTCGGTGGTGGAGACGGCGGAGAAGCTGACGAAGGGCCCGCTGAGCGGCCTGCGGGTGGAGATCCTGCACGGTCGGCTCGCGCCGGAGGCCAAGGACGAGGTGATGCGCCGGTTCGCGGCCGGCGAGGTGGACGTGCTGGTCGCCACCACCGTGATCGAGGTCGGCGTCAACGTCCCCAACTCCACCGCGATGGTCATCATGGACGCCGACCGCTTCGGCGTCTCCCAGCTCCACCAGCTGCGCGGCCGGGTCGGTCGCGGCAGCGCGGCGGGCCTGTGCCTGCTGGTCAGCGAGATGCCCGGGGGCAGCGCCGCAAGGGCCCGGCTGGACGCGGTGGCGGGCACCCTGGACGGCTTCGAGCTGTCCCGGATCGACCTCGAACAGCGCCGTGAGGGCGACGTGCTGGGCCAGGCCCAGTCCGGGGTGAAGTCCTCGCTCAAGGTGCTCTCGGTACTGGAGGACGAGGAGGTCATCCTCACCGCCCGCACCGAGGCCACCCGGCTGGTCGCCGAGGACCCGGACCTGGCCGCCCACCCGGAGCTGCGCACCGCGCTGGAGAGCCTGCTCGACGAGGACCGCGCGGCCTACATGGAGAAGGGCTGAGGGGTCCTCGGACGGACCGGATTGTCAGACCCCCGCGAGAGAATGAAGGTGTTCAGGGCGCACCCCCAAGGTGCGTACCTGGCACGACACTTGGGGGTCATGCCATGGCATTCCGTCATCTCAACGAGCTCCCGCTGGGCGACAAGGTCTTCCGGATCGAACTCGCCAGCGACGACGACCGCGAAGTCACCCTCACCCTGACCGGCTGGCGCGAGGGGGCGGCCGCCTCACCGCTCGCCTCGGGCAAGCTCCGCCTGCCGGTCGAGGACGTCGCCTCGCTGCGGATCGCGCTCAACCGCGCGCTGCGGGCGCTGGCGATCGTCGCCGACGTCTCCGAGCCCATCCCCGACCGCGACGTGCTGCGCGAGCTGTACCCCGGCCACGGCGCCCCCTGGGTGCCGCAGCACGAGGAGGAGCTGGTCCGGCGCTTCCACGACGGCGAGACCATCGCCCGGATCGCCGCCCGCTTCGGCCGCACGCCCGACTCCGTCCGGACCAAGCTGCGCGAGCTCGGGCACGACCCGCGCCGCCCCGAGTTCTGCCCGCCCGACGGCTGCCTGTCCTGGTCCCGCTACGCCTCGCCGGCCCTGCTCGGCGCGGGCGTCCCGGCCCAGTCGGCGGGCTCCGAGGCGAGCTGAGCACCGCGTGCCACAGTGCGGCCCGGCGGGATGCTCCTGCCGGGCCGCACCCGTTCGGCGTGAGCACGGTGCGGTGATCGGGATAGCGTGGTCGGGCAGCGACGAAAGGACCTCCCACCACCATGACCCGCGTGATCGCCGGGGCGGCCGGCGGCCGCCGACTGGCCGTACCGCCCGGCCGGGGCACCCGCCCGACCTCCGACAAGGCCCGTGAGGCGATGTTCTCCACCCTGGAGGCACTGCGCGGCACCCTGCACGGGACCCGGATGCTGGACCTGTTCGGCGGATCGGGCGCGGTCGGACTGGAGGCGCTGTCGCGCGGCGCCGAGCACGTCCTGCTGGTCGAGGCGGACAGCCAGGCGGCCCGGGTGATCCGGGAGAACGTCCGGGCGATCGGCCTGCCGGGGGCCGAGGTGCGGGCCGCCAAGGCGGAGAAGGTGATCGTCGGCCCGCCCCCGCAGAGCCCGTACGACCTGGTCTTCCTCGACCCGCCGTACGTGGTGACGGACGAGGAGGTCCGCGAGATGCTGATCACACTCCTGGCCGGGGGCTGGCTCGCGGAGGACGTACTCGTCACCGTGGAGCGCAGCACCCGCGGCGGCAGGTTCGACTGGCCCGAGGGCTTCGAGGAGCTGCGCTCCCGCCGCTACGGCGAGGGCACGCTCTGGTACGGTCGCGCCGCCGCGGCCGGTGAGCAGGAGTAACAGGCCGCGGCCCGCAGCAGCCGTCACCCCACGAGGGAGCACACACGCCATGCGTCGAGCCGTCTGTCCCGGTTCGTTCGACCCGATCCACAACGGCCACCTCGACATCATCGAGCGCGCCTCGAAGCTGTACGACGTGGTGCACGTCGCGGTCCTGGTGAACCCGAACAAGCAGGGCATGTTCAGCATCGCGGAGCGGATCGGCCTGATCGAGGAGGTCACCGCGGAGTTCGGCAACGTGGTGGTCGAGTCGCACCAGGGCCTGCTGGTGGACTACTGCCGCGAGCGCGGCATCCCGGCGATCGTCAAGGGCCTGCGCGCGGTCAGCGACTTCGACTACGAACTGCAGATGGCGCACATGAACAACGGCCTGACCGGGGTGGAGACGCTGTTCCTGCCGACCTCGCCGACGTACAGCTTCCTCTCCTCGACGCTGGCCAAGGAGGTCGCCTCGTACGGTGGCGACGTCTCGCACCTGCTGCCCGCGACGGTGCACCGCCGGCTGGTCGAGCGGATCGCGGAGCGCAAGGCCGCGCAGTAGTCCGCTGCCTGTCCGTTTCTGCCGGTTCGTCACAGATTGTCCTGCGGGCGGAAGACCGGTTCGGCTCAGGCGTTGTGACCCCGCCCGGCCGTGGCCGTACAGTCTGTATTCCTGCCCTGCGGTGAGGTCCACCGCGTCGGGCCTGCCTCCGCCGGACCGTCGGCGGCACACGGAAAGACGAAGCCCCGTGGACGTGCAGAACAAGGTCGACGAGATCGTGGCGGCGGTCGAGAACGCCCGCTCGATGCCGATGTCGGCCTCCTGCGTGGTGAACCGGGCCGAGCTGATCGGCCTGCTCAACGACCTCAAGTCGGCCCTGCCCGCCGAACTCGCCCACGCCCAGTCGGTGATGGCCGACCACGAGCAGGTGGTGGCGGGTGCCCAGGCCGAGGCCGAGCGGATCATCCAGGGCGCGCACGCCGAGCGCGGCTCGCTGATCTCGGACACCGAGGTGGTCCGCCAGGCCCAGGCCCAGGCCGACCGGATCCTCGCCGAGGCGCGCGCCGAGGTCGACGCCAAGCGGGCCGAGGCCGACGACTACGTGGACAGCAAGCTCGCCAACTTCGAGGTCGTGCTCACCAAGACGCTCGGCGCGGTCGGCCGCGGCCGCACCAAGCTGCGCGGCGACTCCAGCGTCTTCGAGACCGAGTCCGAGGGCGAGAGCGACGGCGAGGAGTTCCGCCCGCAGCGGATCAGCCCGAGCCCCGAGGTGGACGAGTACGTCGATGTGAAGCTCGCCACCCTGGAGAACGTGCTCGGCGCCACCCTGGAGGCGGTCGGCAAGGGCCGGGACAAGCTGCTCGGCAAGCGCCCCATCGACGAGCTCGGCGCCTACCTGGCCGCCGCCGACCAGGCCCAGCAGGCCAAGGAGCGGGCCGAGGCGGTGGCGGCGGGCTTCGCCCAGGACGCCGAGGGCGAGGACATCGCCTGGTACCGCGAGGACGTCCCGCAGCAGCAGACCTGGCCGGAGCAGACCCCGGCCGCGGCCGGCTGGCAGGCCCCCGGCACCGACCAGTACGCGGCCGCCCAGCAGCCGGCCGGGCAGTACGCGGAGGTGTACGGCGGCGGCTACGACCCGGCCGGCCAGGGTGATCCGTACAACACCCAGTGGGGCCAGGGCGGCTACGGGCAGCAGGGCTACCCGGAGCAGCAGCAGGGGGGCTACGGCCATCCCCAGCAGCAGCCGGGCTACGTCGCGCAGTCGTACGACGGCTACACCTACCCCCAGCCGCCGGCCGCCCCGCCGGCCGTGCCACACCCGCAGCAGGGCCAGGGCCAGGGCCAGGGGCAGGGCCAGGGCCTGGACGAGACCAGCTTCTTCGACACCAGCATGATCGACATGACCAGGCTGCGGGAGCTCGGCGGCCGCTGAGCGGACCGTGCGGGAGTCTCCTGACGGGACCGAAGTTGGGCCTGGCGGGAGACTCCGGTAGTCTGACCACTCCGGCCTCTCCATGTCCGGCTGTCGGCTTGCCCGCGCAACGCCGACCGGACGGAGACGCAATCGAAGATTCCCCATGGAAGTCAGGACACCGTGAACCGCCTCGACCACCGCGACCCCCTCGTGTTCGACACGCACGAGCTCGGTCGTCGCCCGGGCTCGATGCGCAAGGTGAGCCGGACCCTGGAGGCCCCCGAGGGCTTCGGGATCATCGACGTGATCGGCGTGCCGGAGAAGAGCCCGATCGATCTGGAGCTCCGCCTGGAGTCCGTGGTCGAGGGCGTGCTGGTCACCGGCACCGCCGAGACCCACGTCGAGGGCGAGTGCGTCCGGTGCCTGGAGCCCGTCGAGTTCGACGTCGACGTGGACTTCCAGGAGCTGTACTACTACCCGGAGTCCGACGAGCGTCATCGCGCCCGGACCGCCGGGGCCGAGGACCTCGACGAGGACTCGGAAGAAGAGACTTACCGTCTGGAGGGCGACTTCTTCGACCTCCAGCCGGTGCTGCGTGACGCGGTGGTGCTCGCACTGCCGCTGCAGCCGGTGTGCCAGGAAGACTGCCTGGGCCTGTGCTCCGAGTGCGGAGCGCGCCTGAGCGACGACCCGGCGCACCACCACGATGCCGCCGACCCCCGGTGGGCGGCTCTGCAGGGACTCTCCGCCGCCCCCGGCGACGAGGGTGACGGATCTAAGAACAGCGACACCCGTGAGGGTCTCGCCGAGAACCAGGAGAAGTAGCCGTGGCTGTTCCGAAGCGGAAGATGTCGCGCAGCAACACGCGCCACCGCCGTTCCAACTGGAAGGCCGTTGCCCCGGCCCTCGTGGCGTGCGACCGCTGCCACGAGCCGAAGCTGGCGCACATCGCGTGCCCGAGCTGCGGCACGTACAACCGTCGCCAGGTCCTCTCGGTCTGATCGGCGGGGTGTACGGATCGATGTCGGACGGTAACTCCACCCGCAAGGCGTCCACCGCCCCGAAGGGTTCTTCGGGCGGCGGCAAGGCCGGCGGGCCGGCTTCGACCGAATACGACGTCCTGGAAGGGCGCCTCGGGTACACGCTTGAGCGCGCCCTTCTGGTACGTGCCCTGACCCACCGCTCGTACGCGTACGAGAACGGTGGGCTGCCCACCAACGAACGCCTGGAATTCCTCGGCGACTCGGTGCTGGGCCTGGTGGTGACCGACACCCTCTACCGCGTCCACCCGGACGTCCCGGAGGGCACGCTCGCCAAGCTGCGCGCCGCGGTGGTCAACTCCCGCGCGCTCGCGGACGTCGGCCGCGGCCTGGAGCTCGGCGCGTTCATCCGGCTCGGCAAGGGCGAGGAGGGCACCGGCGGCCGCGACAAGTCGTCGATCCTCGCCGACACCGTCGAGGCCGTGATCGGCGCCATCTACCTGGACCAGGGACTGGACGCGGCCACCGAGTTCGTCCACCGGCTGTTCGACCCGCTGATCGAGGAGTCCTCTCAGCTGGGTGCCGGCCTGGACTGGAAGACCAGCCTCCAGGAGCTCACCGCCTCGGTGGGCATCGGAGTGCCGGAGTACGTGGTCATGGAGTCCGGTCCGGACCACGAGAAGACCTTCACCGCGGCGGCCCGGGTGGCCGGCGAGGACTTCGGCAGTGGCGTCGGCCGCTCGAAGAAGGAAGCCGAGCAGAAGGCCGCCGAGAGCGCCTGGCGCGCGATCAAGGAGAAGTACGCCGACCGGCTGCCCGCCGGGGCGTGACATCGAAGTAGCCTTCACTCCTGCTGATCCGTACCGAGCAGGAGGCGTGTTCCCGTGCCCGAACTTCCCGAGGTCGAGGTCGTCCGCCGTGGTCTGGCCAACTGGGTGGCCGGGCGGACCGTCGCCGACGTCCAGGTGCTGCACCCGCGCGCGGTGCGCCGCCAGCTAGCCGGCGCGGCCGACTTCGCGGCCCGGCTGACCGGCACCACCCTCGGCACCGCGCAGCGGCGCGGCAAGTACCTGTGGGTGCCGCTGGCCGGTACCGGGGCAGGATTCTCGCTGATCGGCCACCTCGGGATGAGCGGCCAACTCCTCGTCCAGGACCCGTCCGTACCCGACGAGACGCACCTGCGGGTGCGGCTGTGCTTCGCCGACGGCGGGCGCGAACTGCGTTTCGTCGATCAGCGGACCTTCGGCGGCCTGGCGGTCGAGGAGGCCGAGGACGGGGACCCGGAGGGCACCCCGGTCTCCATCGCGCACATCGCCCGCGACCCGCTCGACCCGCGCTTCGACGACGCCGCCTTCGTGACCGCGCTGCGCGCCAGGCGGACCACGGTCAAGCGCGCCCTGCTCGACCAGACCCTGATCAGTGGCGTCGGCAACATCTACGCCGACGAGGCGCTGTGGCGCTCCGGGCTGCACTACGACCGCCCAACCGCGACGCTCACCCGCCCGAAGGCCCTGCTCCTGCTGGCCAACGCCCGGGACGTGATGACCTCGGCGCTCGCCGTCGGCGGCACCAGCTTCGACAGCCTCTACGTCAACGTGAACGGCGAGAGCGGCTACTTCTCCCGGGAGCTCGACGCCTACGGCCGCGAGCAGGAGCCCTGCCGCCGCTGCGGCACCCCGATCCGGCGGGCGGCCTGGATGAACCGCTCCAGCTACTTCTGCCCCCGCTGCCAGCGCGTGCCGCGCACCCGCAGCGGGGGCTGAGCCCGCACTACCTCCGGGTGAGTTCGGCCTCCTCCGAGGCCGCCTCCCCGGGCGCGCCGTGGGTGTCCTGGCCGAAGTAGGCGACCCCGACCGCGGCGACCACCGCGAGCAGGAAACCGATCACGCCGAGCCAGCCCAGGCCGGCCTTGGAGGAGTCGCCGAGCCAGAGCACGCCGACCGCGCCGGGCAGCACCGTCTCGCCGACCACCAGCGCGGCGGTCGCGCCGTTCACCGAGCCGATCTGGAGCGCCACGGTGTGGATGTACATCCCGCCGATGCCGCCGACCAGCACCGCGTAGAGCGCCGGGTCGGAGAGCAGCGATCCGAGGTCGAACGGCTCGATGCCGTTGAGGATGCGCACCCCGACGCCCAGGGCGCCGAAGCCGAGGCCGGAGAGCAGACCGGCGACGATCGCGCCGTTGGAGCCCATCCACCGCACCAGCAGGCTGCCGCCGACCAGCAGCACCGTGGTGATGATCAGCAGCCACCAGTGGAAGGACATCGCCGCGTGGTGGCCGCCCTCCGGTCCGGCCGAGACGGCCAGCAGCACCAGCGCCGAGCAGAGCACGGCGATCGAGGCCCATTCCAGCTGCTTGAGCCGGATGCCCAGCAGCTTGATGCTGAGCACCGCGGTGATCACCAGGTTGGCGCTGATGATGGTCTGGGAGAGGAACAGCGGCAGCAGCCGGGCGGCCAGCGCGCCGAGCCCGAAACCGATCAGGTCGAGCACCGTGCCGAGAATGAACTCCCAGGTGACGGCGGCCTTCGCGGTCGAGGACAGGCTCGGGCCGCCGTGCTCGGTGGTCGAGGTGGTGGCGCCCTTGGCCGCCTCCTCCCGGGCGGAGCGGCGGGATCCGACGGCCTGGAGGACCGAGCCGGTGCCGTAGCAGGCGGATGCCGCCACGGCAGTGACGAGGCCGATGATCACCGAGCGCTCCGATCGGGAGTTGGGTCAAGAACAGGTTGAGTAAAGAAAAGGCAATGGGACCGGTGGTCCGGGACCACTATGCCCGTTCGCACGGTACGGTCGGCACGCCCCCGCAGTGCCCCGAAACCGGGCCGGGCCCGCCGGAACGTACGTCCGGGAACCTCTCGCGGTTCCCACGCGGGCCCCGTTTCAGGGGTGACCGGGGGAAACATCATCCCCGAGGAGGGGAGCGGCCCCGGCGGTCGGCGGGGAGTCTTGTCGATACCAGTATGCGAAGGGTATGGCGTGCTCGGGGGCCGGTCACGGTAGCGTCGAGGGCATGAGAACCCTTGCACGACGTTCCCGGGGCGCCGGGCCGCTTGCCCTGGTGGCGGCGCTGCTCGGGCTGCTGCTCCTGCTGGCGCCGGCGGCCTCGGCCGCGGGCGGGCTGAGCGATGCCGCCGCCACCCTGAAGAAGGGCCAGGTCTACGTCGCCCCGGCCATGACCAGCCGCTTCAGCCAGTCCCAGGCGGACGCCCTGTCGAAGAAGATCGACAAGGCCGACAAGCCGATCTTCGTCGCGGTCATCCCCGACTCCGCGTACGCGAAGTCCACCCTCCAGGACCTCCGCACCCTGGTGGGCATCGACGGCGTCTACGCGGTCTGGCACGACGGCACGCTCGACGCCGGCGGCGACCGCGGCGCGATGGGCGCCGGTCAGCCGCAGCGCATCGCCGGCGCGGCCTCCCGCTCGAACGGCGGCGACATCGACGCCACCCTGAACTCCTTCGTCGACCAGGCCGCCCCGCAGACCAAGGGCACCGGGGTCAACCACAGCACCTCGATCGCCTGGGTGGTCATCCCGGTACTGCTGCTGGTGCTGGCCGGCGCCGGGGTCTTCTTCCTGTTCCGCCGCGCCAAGAAGCGCAAGGAGGAGCAGGCCCGGGCCGAGCTGGAGCAGCTGCGCCGGGTGGTGGACGAGGACATCACCGCCTTCGGTGAGGAACTGGACCGGCTCGACTTCAACCCGGGCGCGGCGGACGCCGACGAGGCCCAGCGCACCGACTACACCCACGCCCTGGACTCGTACGAGAAGTCCAAGCGGCTGATGGACGAGGCGAAGAAGCCCGAGGACGTCAAGCAGGTCACCGAGGCGATCGAGGACGGCCGGTTCGCGCTGGCCACCCTGAGCGCCCGGCGGGACAAGCGCCCGCTGCCCGAGCGCCGTCCCCCGTGCTTCATGGACCCGCGCCACGGCCCGTCCGTCAAGGACGTGGACTGGGCCCCGGCCGGCGGCTCCGCCCGTTCCGTGCCGGTCTGCCAGGCCGACGCGGACCGGGTGGCGGCCGGCCTCGACCCGGCCGTGCGCACCGTGGACACCGACCAGGGCCCGCAGCCGTACTGGAACGCCGGCCCGGCGTACGCCCCGTACGCGGGCGGCTACTACAGCAGCTTCGGCGGCGGTCTGCTGCCCGGCCTGCTGGTCGGCACCATGCTCGGCTCGATGATGAGCTCCCCGGCCTACGCGGCGGCGCCGATGATGGGCGGGGGCTACCAGGACCAGTACGAGGGCGGCGACTTCACCGGCGCCGACTTCAACCCGGCCGACTTCGGCGGCGGCGACTTCGGCGGTGGCGGCGATTTCGGCGGAGGGGACTTCGGCGGCGGGGACTGGTAACCCCCCCGAGCCGACGCCCACGTCAGCGGCCCCGCCGGTCCTCCGGCGGGGCCGCTCCCGTCCGGGTGCGCGGCGGCGTCCGCGGGGCGGGCCGGGCTGTGACCGGGTGCGCGGGCGGCTAGGGTCGGGGGCATGCACGGTCGCGATGCCCACAGTGAGGAACCGGTCCGGGTGACCGCCTGGGTCCGGGGGAAGGTCCAGGAAGTCGGGTTCCGCTGGTGGACCAGGGCGCGGGCGTTGGAGATCGGCCTGACCGGCTACGCGAGCAACCTCGGTGACGGCCGGGTGCAGGTGGTGGCCGAGGGGCTCGCGGCCGACTGCGAGCAGTTGCTGGCCCGGCTGCGCGGCCCGGGGACCCCGGGCCGCGTCAGCGGGGTCACCGAGATCTGGACGGCCGTCGGCCCTGGCTACGAGGGTTTCGAGATCCGCTGAGCCCGCCCCGACCCGGCCCTTCGGCGGCCCTTCGGCGGCCCGTCGGAGGTCTGCCGGAGGCCTGCCGCGCGGGCTTCCGGGAAAAGATCCGGAACAGTCGGTGTCACGAGGTTGCCATCCGGGCAGACTCGTGGTTGACTCCGCATCGAACGATGATCCACGAGCACGTGGTGGATCCGTCCCGAGGCCCCCAGGCGTGACGACACCGCCGGGCAGGTGACAGGGGGGCGGTAGCGTGCGGTGATCGTGTTGACCCGTACCGTCTTTGGTGAGACGCTGGAAGCCCGCGCACACGATCGCGTTTTCCCGGCAGGCGTATGCCCTCGTGAGCCCAGCTCACGGTGGTTGCGCCGTAGTGCCCAGCCAGCACTTCCGGTGGCGCGCCGCGCGTGCGTCCCCCTTCCCCCTAGACCTGTACCGTTCCGGTTCGGTCACTCAGCGTGGAGGACCATTCATCATGGCAAAGGCGCTTCTCGGGTACGTCGGCGGCCCCGACCCGCGAATGCTCTCCGAGATGCGGCGGCTTCAGCAGCGCGTCCAGGAGCTTGAAGCGGAGCTCCTTCGGATGCAGGCTGAGAACGACGCTCTGACCGCTGTCACCGGCGAGCACTCGCTGCTCAACAGCATCGATCTGGATCAGCGGGAGCCGGCTCTCACCTGAGTCCCGCCCGGTCCTCGCAGATCGACGCCGCTGTGCACTGAGCCGCCCCGAAAGGGACGCAGCTTGCAAGGGACGCCCGGATGTGGCGTCCCTTCGTCGTGTCCGACTCCGGATACAGTCGCACGCTGGGGCCCCTGGCGAGCGACGAGGAGACCGGCCGCGTGCACCTGAAGAGTCTGACGCTGCGCGGGTTCAAGTCCTTCGCCTCCAGCACCACCCTGCGCTTCGAGCCCGGCATCACCTGCGTCGTCGGCCCGAACGGCTCCGGCAAGTCGAACGTGGTCGACGCGCTGTCCTGGGTGATGGGCGAGCAGGGGGCCAAGTCGCTGCGCGGCGGCAAGATGGAGGACGTCATCTTCGCCGGGACCAGCGGGCGCGCCCCGCTCGGCCGTGCCGAGGTCAGCCTCACCATCGACAACAGCGACGGCGCCCTGCCGATCGACTACTCCGAGGTGACCATCACCCGGACCATGTTCCGCAACGGCGGCAGCGAGTACGCGCTCAACGGCGAGACCTGCCGCCTGCTGGACATCCAGGAGCTGCTCTCCGACTCCGGCATCGGCCGCGAGATGCACGTCATCGTCGGGCAGGGCCAGCTGGACTCCGTGCTGCACGCCGACCCGATGGGCCGGCGCGCCTTCATCGAGGAGGCGGCCGGCGTCCTCAAGCACCGCAAGCGCAAGGAGAAGGCGCTGCGCAAGCTGGACGCGATGCAGGCCAACCTCAACCGGGTCCAGGACCTGGTGGCCGAACTGCGCCGCCAGCTCGGACCGCTCGGCCGGCAGGCCCGGATCGCCCGCCGGGCCGCCGGCATCCAGGCGGACCTGCGCGACGCCCGGCTGCGGCTGCTCGCCGACGACCTGTGCACGCTCCGTCGGGCCGTCGAGGCCGAGGTCGCGGACGAGCTGGCGCTGCGGCTGCGCCGCACCACCGTCGAGCAGGAGCTGGCCGCCGCGGTGCAGCGCGAGCGCGTCCTGGAGGCGCAGGTCCAGCAGCTCGGTCCCGGTCTGGAGGCCGCCCGGCAGACCTGGTACCGGCTCTCCGCGCTCGCCGAGCGCACCCGCGGCACCATCGGGCTGGCCGAGGCCCGGGCCCGGCACGCCGTCGCCGGGGGCCGGGGCGAGGAACGGCGGGGGCGTGACCCGGAGGAGCTGGAACGGGAGGCCGAGCGGGTCCGCGAGGAGGAGGCCGCGCTGACCGAGGCGCTGGAGGAGGCCCGGTACGCGCTGGCCGAGGCGGTCGAGCGCAAGGACGGACTGGAACGGGAGCTGGCCGCGGAGGAGCGCCGGCTGCGGGACGCCGCCCGGGCCATCGCCGACCGTCGGGAGGGCCTGGCCCGGCTGCAGGGGCAGGCCGCCGCCGCCCGGTCCAGGGCCGCCGCGGCGCAGGCCGAGATCGGCCGGCTCACCGAGGCCAGGGACGAGGCGCTGCTGCGCGCCGAGGCCGCGCAGGGCGAGCTGGACGAACTCCAGCAGCAGGTGGACGGCCTGGCCGGGGACGACGCGCAGGGCGAGGCCCGGTACCGGCAGGCGCGCGAGGAGCTGGCCGCCGTCGAAGGGGAACTGGCCGCGGCGCGGGAGGTGGCCGGCGCCGCCGAGCGCGAGCGGGCCGGGCTGACCGCGCGGCACGAGGCGCTCTCCCTCGGGCTGCGCCGCAAGGACGGCACCGGCGCGCTGCTGGACGCGGGGGAGCGGTTGGGCGGGCTGCTCGGCCCGGCGGCCGCGCTGCTGCGGATCGAGGCCGGGTACGAGGTGCCGCTCGCCGCGGCGCTCGGTGCGGCGGCCGACGCGGTGGCCGTCGACTCGCCGTCCGCCGCTGCCGGGGCGCTGCGGCTGCTGCGGGCCGAGGACGCCGGCCGGGCCGCGCTGCTGATCGCCGGTGTCGCCGAAGTGGCGGATGCGGCTGGGGAGCTGCCGGTCGGGGCCCGCTGGGCGGCCGAGCTGGTGGACGGCCCGGCCGAGTTGCTCGGGGCGGTCCGGCGGCTGCTGGCCGGGGTGGCGGTGGTCGCGGACCTCGACCAGGCGCTGCGGCTGGTCGACGAGCACCCCGGACTCTGCGCCGTCACCGCCGACGGGGACCGGCTCGGCGTCGGCTTCGCCCAGGGCGGGTCCGGCGGTGCGCCGAGCCTGCTGGAGACCCAGGCGGCGGTGGACGAGGCGGCCCGGGCGATCCGAGAACTCACCGCGCGCTGCGCCGAGTCGGCCGAGCGGCTGGCGGAACTCACCGGGCGGCGGCGGGAGTCGGCCGCCGAGGTGGAGCAACTGGCCGAGCGGCGGCGGCAGGCGGAGAAGGAGCGGGCCCAGGTCGCCGGGGCACTCGGCCGACTCGGCGGGCAGGCCCGCGCTGCCGCCGGGGAAGCCGAGCGCCTGTCGGCCGCCGCTGCGCGGGCCGAGCAGGGGCTGACCGAACTCCTCGACACTGCCGAGGAGTTGGCGGAGCGCCTGGCCGCCGCCGAGGAGTCGGCCGAGGCGGGGGAGGACGAGCCGGACGCCGCCGAGCAGCAGCGACTGGCCGAGGCCGCGAGTGCCGCCCGGCAGGCCGAACTGGAGGCCCGGCTCGCGGTGCGCACCCACGAGGAGCGGGTCCGCGCCCTGGCCGGCCGGGCCGACCAGCTGGACCGGGCCGCCCGCGCCGAGCGCGAGGCGCGCGCCCGGGCCGCCGAGCGCCGCCGGCGCGCCGAGCACGACGCCTCGGTGGCGAACGCCGTCGCGGCGGGCGCCCGGCAGTTGCTGGCCTGCCTGGAGGTGTCGCTGGCCCGCGCGGACGCCGGGCGGGCGGCGGTCGAGCAGGCGCGCGCCGAGCGCGAGCAGGAGCTGCGCGAGCACCGCGAGCACGGCCGTGGCCTCAAGGAGGAGCTGGACAAGCTGGTCGACGCCGGGCACCGGGACGAGGTGCTGCGCGCCGAGAAGCGGCTGCGGATCGAGCAGCTGGAGGCCCGGGCGCTGGAGGAGTTCGGCATCGACGGCGGCGAGCTGCTCGCCTCGTACGGACCGGACCAGCCTGTCCCGCCCCCGACGCCCGAGGACGGGACGGAGCCGGGGGACCCGCACCCGTACGTCCGGGCGGAGCAGGAGAAGCGGCTGCGGGCGGCCGAGAAGGCGTACCAGCAGCTCGGCAAGGTCAACCCGCTGGCGCTGGAGGAGTTCGCCGCGCTGGAGGAGCGCCACCGCTTCCTCGGCGAGCAGCTGGACGACCTCAAGCGCAGCCGGCGCGACCTGCTGGACATCGTCCGGGACGTGGACCAGCGGGTCGAGCAGCTGTTCACCTCGGCGTACCACGACACCGCCGCCCAGTTCGAGGGCGTCTTCGCCCGGCTCTTCCCGGGCGGGGAGGGCCGGCTGGTGCTGACCGACCCGGACGACATGCTGGCCACCGGGGTCGAGGTGGAGGCCCGCCCGCCGGGCAAGAAGGTCAAGCGGCTGTCACTGCTGTCCGGCGGCGAGCGCTCGCTGACCGCGGTGGCGCTGCTGGTGGCGATCTTCAAGGCCCGGCCCAGTCCGTTCTACGTGATGGACGAGGTGGAGGCGGCGCTGGACGAGACCAACCTGCGGCGGCTGATCGGGATCATGGAGGAGCTGCGGGAGAGCTCCCAGCTGATCGTCATCACCCATCAGAAGCTCACCATGGAGTCGGCCGACGCGCTGTACGGGGTGACTATGAAGGGGGACGGCATTTCGCAGGTGATCAGCCAGCGGCTGCGCGTGGGGGCACCTCCCGGCCGCCAGGCCGGGGGACAGCACCGGGAGCGCAGATCGCGTGCGGTGCCACCTCGGAAGCGAGAGGAGGCGAGTGCCTCCGGGCCGACGGGGCACTGACCCGACAGCCTGAGCCGGGGTAGCTGCCCTCGGCGGGGCCGATCCCGGATACTGGAGCGGTTGTGACTCCTCCCCCTCGTGTGAGGGGGCTTCTCACTCAGCCGTCGGACAACCTCGTGACGGCCAAGCCCTGACCGGTGCCGGACGGCACAGCGGCCAGCGTAGGGGAGGCGGGGACGCTCGTGCGTCGGTGACCGAAGGATCACTCTATCGAGGGACCCAACGAAGGAGATTTATGTGGAATACGTGATCCTCGCCGTAGTCATCGCCGTGGTCGCCATCGTCGCGATCGCAGGCCTCGTCGTTTCCGGCAGACGACGCCGGCAGCTGCCCCCGAAGTCGCAGGCGCCGGTCATCACGGCGCCGAAGCCCACCCCGCAGGAGCCCCAGGTCGGCGAGGAGGCCGCGCCGCCGACCGAGGCGCCCCGCCGCACCGTCGAGGAGGTGGAACTCCCGGCGGAGGTCGAGGCCCCCGAGGCCCCCGAGGCCGTCGAGGTCGCGCCCGCCGAGGCCGAGGCGGCGCCCGCCGTCGAGGTCCCCGAGCCCACCGCGGGCCGGCTGGTCCGGCTGCGCTCGCGGCTCTCCCGCTCGCAGAACTCGCTCGGCAAGGGCCTGCTCTCGCTGCTCTCCCGGGAGCACCTGGACGAGGACACCTGGGAGGAGATCGAGGACACGCTGCTCACCGCCGACGTCGGCGTCGCCCCGACCCAGGAGCTGGTCGAGCGGCTGCGCACCCGGGTGAAGGTGCTCGGCACCCGTACGCCCGAGGAGCTGCGCGCGCTGCTGCGCGAGGAGCTGGTCGAGCTGATCGGCAAGGACGCCGACCGCACCGTCCGCTCCACCAGGCACGAGGAGGGCCCGGCGGTGGTCCTGGTGGTCGGTGTCAACGGCGTCGGCAAGACCACCACCACCGGCAAGCTGGCCCGGGTCCTGGTCGCCGACGGCCGCACCGTGGTGCTCGGCGCCGCCGACACCTTCCGCGCCGCCGCCGCCGACCAGCTCCAGACCTGGGGCGAGCGGGTGGGGGCGCGCACCGTGCGCGGCCCGGAGGGCGGGGACCCGGCCTCGATCGCCTTCGACGCGGTCAAGGAGGGCATCGCCGAGGGCGCGGACACCGTGCTGATCGACACCGCCGGCCGCCTGCACACCAAGACCGGCCTGATGGACGAGCTGGGCAAGGTCAAGCGGGTCGTCGAGAAGCACGGCCCGGTGGACGAGGTGCTGCTGGTGCTGGACGCCACCACCGGCCAGAACGGCCTGATCCAGGCCCGGGTGTTCGCCGAGGTGGTCGACATCACCGGCATCGTGCTGACCAAGCTGGACGGCACCGCCAAGGGCGGCATCGTGGTCGCGGTCCAGCGCGACCTGGGCGTGCCGGTCAAGCTGATCGGCCTGGGCGAGGGCGCGGACGACCTGGCTCCGTTCGAGCCGGGGGCGTTCGTGGACGCGCTGATCGGGGACTGAGGCTCCCCGCGTACGACGAGCGTACGAAGGTACTACGAAGGCCGTGCGAAGGCCGCGCGAAGGGCCCGCTCCCTCCCGGGGGCGGGCCCTCTCGCGTGCCCGGACGCCCGGGCCGGTGGGATGCTCCTATGGACGTCAAGCCGCAGGAGCAAGGTCGGTTTGAGTGATGTGTCGGGTTGTCGGTGTGCTGGTCAGGGCGCGGTAGATCTCGC
>NZ_JBHVFE010000129.1:0-19925 GCF_042801945.1 Kitasatospora sp. NPDC057542 | reverse complement strand
CCAGCAGGCCGGCGGCCGCCAGCAGGACAAGGATCGGGCGTCGGTTCGGGGTGCGCATGGCAGGGCTTCCTTCCGGGGTCGGGTGGTACGTGGCGGGGCCGTTCGCTGCGGTGGGCGCGCTCGACGGTCGAGCGGCCCGCGGCTCGGTGCCGGTCACCGCCGGACCGAAGACTGTCCCGCAATCCGTCCCGCCCGCCAGCACCGCCCGGCGATACGGAACGCTGGAACGGCCGCACCCACCCTGACCTGCGCGTTTCGACGCGCCTTGGAACGCCGAGGCGGGACAGCGGACCCGGTGGGCCGCCGGCCGCCGGGCCGACACCGGACAGGCATGCGTCCCACGGCTCGGGACAGACGAGCGGGCGGGAACCAATCACCCCTTCGAAGGGAGCCATCCATGACCGACACCAAGTACCTGCCCGGAGCGTCCGAACACCACTGGCCCTGGCAGCCAGAGGGAGCCTGCCGGACCGCCGACAGCAGCGTCTTCTTCCACCCGACCAACGAGCGCGGTGTCCAGGCGAAACGACGCGAGCAGGCGGCGAAGGCGGTGTGCGCCCAGTGCCCGGTCCTGCTGGAATGCCACCGATACGCCATCGCCGCCCGTGAACCCGACGGCGTGTGGGGCGATGGGGCCGGTGACGTGGGCGGAGGTCAGGACCGGACGCCTGCGGACCGCGTACCCGGACCCGCGTCCGCCCGGCCCTTCACCCCGGCAAGCCGTACCCTCTCCACCCACGCCCCCTACAACCCGCCCTGCTCGTCACCGTCTGGCCGCGGCCGGACTTCGTGGCGCCGACCCCGGTCCGGTTCTCAGTCGTTGATACGCCCAGTGGTGTCACCGGGCCCGGCCGTGCACTCCTGTGCGGAGCTGACGACGAGGTCGCCTCCGCCGGGGCGCTTGGGGGTGAGGATGAAGGAGACGCGGTGGGTTTGGGCACGGGAGAGCCCAGCCTCGGTCTCGGCACCGACCGCCCAGAGCTTGAAGCCGGCCCTCGCCTCGGCGTCAACGCACAGCTCGACCTCGAACTCCGTCTCCACCGGCCCCACTGCGAACACCCCCGGATCGTCCCCGACCCGGGCCGATGAGGTTGGCACCGGCCAGTGCCAACCTCAACCCGGCTTTGAAGGGCCAGGCCTGCGATCGGGGCTGCGGTTGGCCAGTCAGGCGATGTAGACGCTGGCGCTGACACCTGGACCACCGACAAGGGCCGCGCCTTCGCCAACGACCTGACGAACCCCCCAGCTGCTGATCGCCTCCTCCTCCAACAGCAGCAAGGGCGACAGCGAGCCCGACCATGCTGGCGCTCCTTCCCGCGGCTGCTGGTGGTCCTGGTCGGCACCGGCGCGCCCCAGGTGCGCCCGGTGGTGGCGGACCTGCGGCTGGCCGCCGAGGAGAACCCGGCCATCGCCGAGATACCGGCCGCCATGCGGGCCGGCACCGCCCGCATCGAGGACCTCATCCGGCGCGGACCGGCCGCGCCGATCCGGCACCCACTCGGCGACGGCGGCCAGCGGCAGTGCGGGTGGACAGAACTTAAGCGGCAGCGGCGAATGGGCGGGCCGACGTGGGCCCGCCCACGACGACGGGATGGGCTGCCGGGGTGGGCAGCCGACGCTCCGGCCGGCTTCACGGATCCCCGGTCTGAGGAATCTCGTTCGGCGGTGGACGGCTACTGCTCCGACTCCACCAGGTTCTTGAACTGCTCCAAGCCGCCCCGGACGGTGTTCTCGATCCGGTGGACCTGGGCCATGCCCCGCGGGCCGCCGAAGGTGTCGTGGATGGCCTCCGGCTCGTATTCCAGGTGAACCTGCAGCTGGCTGTGGTCCCGGTCCAGTGACCGCACCGAGAGCGTGCCCTTCAGCTCCGGGCTGCCCGTCGTCTCCCAGGCGAGGACCTGCTCGTTGCCGCGGTCGGTGAGAACGGCGTCGAACTCCTGCTGTACCTCGCCGGCCCGCACGTCCAGATGGGCGCGGTCGCTGCTGGGCGCATAAGCACGTTGGATACTGTCCATGAACGTCGGATAGGCCTCGATGTCGTGCAGCCGCCCCCAGACCTCCCGTGCTGGGGCGTCGATGTTGATCTGCTCTTCAAGCCTGCTCATCGCGAACCTCGCCTCCTGGCCCGGCACACCGGACCTCTTGGGTTCTTCCAGCCTGCGCCGCCGACACATGCCCGGCAACCAGGGCCGGGAAGCGGCTCCACGCGTTCGCCCCTACCTGACTGAGCACATTGCTGAGTGCACGGACAAGCGACGCCGGTACGGCTGGCGGGCCGGTCCGGCACCGATTTCACCGCGCGGTTCCCCGAGGTCGCCGAGCGCTGACGGAGATCCGGGGTCCGTTGGTCCTGGACGGCGAGCTGGTAGTAATGCGCGCCGGCGTCCCGTCGTTCGCCGGGCTGCAGGGCCGCATCCACCGCACCCGCCCGGCGGCGGTGCAGGACGGCGCCGTGGCCGCGCCCGCTCTGTACGTCGCGTTCGACCTGCTGCACACCGGAGACCGGTCACTGCTCGCCGAGCCGTACGCGCGGCGGCGCGAGCTGCTGGAGGACCTGGAGCTGGAGCGGCCGCACCTGCGGGTGCCGCTGTGGTGGGGCCGCCGCGGCGGGAATGCCAGACCCACTGGTCGGCAGGTGGCCAGGGCTTTGAGCTGCAATCTTTCGGCCGCGAACATGCCATCTGCGGGGCGGGCCCCAGGGCCGGTGCCCGCCCCGCCGCTGGTCTACGGCTCGCTGGTTCTGTTCGCGTTGCAGAGCAGCGTTTCGACAGCCGTTCGGAAGGCAGTGCCTGAGCCGGATGTTCACGAGAACGGGAGGCACCTCGGTGGTGGCCGACGGGATGCCATCCACCGCCCGCGCCGGGCTCGGGGCTTGAGGAACGCCAAAGCCCTCGCGGGCCTGAACGGCGCTCTGACCTTTCGGCCAGAAGACACAGAGACCGGGAAGAGCGGAGGGCTCAGTCGCCGACCGTGAAGCGCTCGCCGACGTGGTTCACCTCCTCGATTTCGTCGACGAGGGCCACCGCGTAGTCCTCGGCGGAGATCCGGCTGTTGCCGTCGGCATCCACGACCAGGTCGTCGAGGGCGGTGCGGTAGCTACCGGTCCGCTTGCCGGGCGCGATCTGCGCGGCGGGGCTGAGGTTGGTCCAGCGGACATCGTCGACGGAACGGTAGAAGTCGAGCGCGTCGCCGTGCGCGTGCATGATCTGGAGCAGGTCCTCGGGCAGCCCGTCGGCGTCCCACACCTGCCTGCCGTCCGGCGTACGCAGAGACCCTGCGCCGCCGACGGCAATCAGCCGCGGGGCCATCCCTCCGAGCGAGCGCAGACCCGCCACCAGGGACTTGGCGGCCGACACAATGGTGGCGACATGACCGGGGCCGTCACCGCCGCCGACGGCGCTGACAACAACATCCTGGCCACCAGCGACAGCGGTCACCGAAGAAGGGTCGAGAACGTCGCCGGAGGTGACCGTGAGATTCGGGTGCTGCATGCTGAGCTTCCTGGGGTCACGGACCGCGGCCGTGACGTGGTGGCCACGGTCCAGCGCCTCGCGCAGGACACGGCTGCCGATGGTGCCGGTGGCACCGTAGAGGGCGATCTTGGCCATGGGGGTCTCCTCAGAACCGCAGGTGGACTGGAGAAACCACGCTAGGCCCACATGTCTGTCCTGCTGGGAAGGCTCGCGATCCCTCGCCGAGTACGGTCCCCTCCCCTGCCACGGGGGGCAGGCCGACCTGGTCGAACGGGAGCTCCCGGGCCGGGACGTCGTCCCGGGGACGTGGACCTACCAACAGATCGAAGCGTACGACCGCACTTACTACCGCGTGTTCATCGCCGTTGAGGAACAGGGCCGACCTGACCGGCTGCCGGCCACCTACAAGCGCACCCACGGTGTCACCTGCATCCACGGCTGCTACTCGCTTGGCGACGACATTCTGTGCGGCGTGGACAGGCACCGAAAGGGCGCCGCCACCACCCTCACCACACCCACAACAACCCCCCCAGACCAACACCACCAAACCCCATCCCAACCCACCCCCACAACAACACCCCCTCATGTCACCCGGCCCGGACGCTGCACGGTCGAGGGCGTTCTTTCCCTCGACCCCAGCCGCTCCCCGTCTGCGGGAACGTGCTAGTTGTGCGGGTGGCCGAGCCAGCGGGTCGCGGTCTGCTGGAATGCTTCGGTGTCGGCGTGGTCGTCCGCCCACGCCACAATGCCGTCCGGCCGGATGAACAGGGCAGTGAATCCGAGGTCGTTGCGTACCGGTCCGGCCGCATGGTGGATCCGGCCCGCCCAGCCCTTGGCCGCGGTCTGCAGCGCACGGTCGCGGCTGAAGTCCAGGAGCACGCCCTGGCCCTGGCGCAGCAGTTCACCGAGGCGGGTGCCTTCCTGGAAGCGGAAGTCGGGGGCGCTGTGGCCGACGAGCGGCTGCTCGCTGCCCAGGTCGTAGTGGTGGAACAGTCCCGAGGTCTGCCGGTACACGTGGGTGACCCCGTCGGGGGCGCTCATCAGGTCGAGGACCAGCTTGCGCAGGGCGGGGGCGTTGGGGCCCGGCTTCATGGTGGCGACCTGGGCGCGGGACCAGTCGAGGACGGCGGCGCCGATGGGGTGGCGCTCGTCGGTGTAGGTGTCGAGCAGGCCCTCGGGCGCGGTGCCGTGGACGGTGGCGGCGAGCTTCCAGCCGAGGTTGACGGCGTCGCCGATGCCGAGGTTGAGGCCCTGGCCGCCAAGCGGTGAGTGGATGTGCGCGGCGTCACCGGCGAGCAGGACGCGGCCCTTCTTGTAGCTGGTGACCTGCATGGCGCGGTCGGTGAAGCTGGAGGCCAGCTCGACGTCGGTCAGCGTCACGTCGGTGCCGGAGATGCGGCGCAGGACCGCCTGGAGGTGCTCGCGGGTCAGCGGCTGGGAGCGGTCGAAGGTGCCGCCGTCGAAGTCGTTCATGCCCAGATGGCCCTCGAAGGGCGTGCGCAGGTACATGCCGGTCGGCGTCAGGTTGAAGCCGAGCGGCAGCTGCTGGGGGTCGGCGAAGGCGACCTTGGCGACGTAGCCGGTGAACAGCGGGTCGGTGCCGACGAAGTCGAAGCCCACGAGCTCGCGCACCGCACTGCGCCCGCCGTCGCAGCCCACCAGCCAGCGCCCCCGGTACTCGTGTCCGCCGGCGGTGGCGGTGACGCCGTCGTCGTCCTGCGTCACGGCGGTGACGGGAACGTCCCGGATGATCTCCACGCCGAGCGAGGCGGCCCGCTGGGCGAGCACCGTCGAGACGGCTTCCACGCTCGTCATGAACCCTTGCATCGCCGGGCCGGGCAGCCGGAACGGCAGAGCGGACGCGTCGATGCCACCCGCGTCCAGGCCCATGCCCGCGAAGTGGGACACGTCGCGGGGAGCGGGCGCCTCACCCGCGTCGGGGTCCGCACCGACCTCGTTCTCGTCGGCGCCGGAGGCGTCCATCATCGCTTCGAGCAGGCCGCGGCGGTGTAACGTCTCGGCCGAGCCCGCGTTCAGGCCCCGCATGCCGAGCGGGAGTGCCTTCAGCGGCGAGGTGGGTTCCCGGTCCCGCTCGAGGATCAGGACCGAGCAGCCGGACAGGGCCAGTTCGCCGGCCAGGAACAGGCCGACCGGGCCGCCGCCCGCGATGACTACGTCATGCATGAGAGATTCCCCCTCAAGGAAGTCCAGTTGGCTGCCGACCCGGTGGGGCGGGGTCAGCACAGGTGGGTGAGACCGTCGAGGACGACGGCGATGCCGGTGAGGAACTGCTCGCGGTCGTCGTGCTCTCTCATCTGGCCGACGATGGCGTGCAGGAACGGGTAGGACTCGGCGTCGAGATCCTGCCACCCCTGCGAGGCCGCGTCGAAGAACTCCTCGTGGTCCGCATCGGGGTCGACGCCTGAGGTGTCCCCCTCGACGCGGGCGTTCTGGCTGATCGCGCCGAGGATGTAGTGCACGAGCGTCGAGGCGGCGTCGAACCAACGAGCCTGTGGGACGCCCAGGGCCCCCACCTGCCGGCCGAGCCTTTCGAAGATCCCCACCGTCACCGGGCCGACGGGGTTGCGGATGATCTGGAGGGTCAACCGCGTGGCGAGCCAACGGTGTTCGGCGATGGCGTCGAACACCGCCAGTGCGACGACGCGGATCTCGTCCTCGGGTGTGGCCTGCGCCCCGGCGGGCTTGGTCGCCAGAGCCGCGGTGATGACGGTTTCCGTCGCCGCGTCCAGCAGTTCGTCCCGGTTGCCGACGTGGTAGTAGATCGCCCCTGACCCGGTGGCCAGGCGATCGGTCATCGCCCGGACGGTCAGGGCGCCCTCGCCACCGGTATCGAGAAGGTCGATCGCGGTGTCGATGATCTGCTCCCGGGAGAGCACCTGGTTACGCCGCTGAGTCCGGCGTGCTCGTGTTGGCACGTCCCCAATATGACACAGTTGGAGCACTACACCAAGTTAGAGCACTGAGCTAACTTGGAGTATCGCTCTATATTGGAACGTCGCACCAAATGGGTCGGAGGGCCGTGCCACCCCCGCTCACGAAGGAGGCATGATGCACCCCGTCACGATCATCGGCGCCGGGCTCGGCGGACTCACGCTGGCGCGCGTCCTGCACCTGAACGGCATGCCCGCCGTGGTCTACGGGCAGAAGCCTCGCCCACGGCGCGGGCGCAGGGCGGGATGCTCGACATCCACGACTACAACGGACAGCGCGCCCTCGACGCGGCCGGCCTGACGGAGGCGCTGCGCGCGGACCTGCGCCGGATGCTGCTCGACGCGCTGCCCGCCGGCACCGTCCGCTGGGGGTGCAAGGTCAACGGTGCCCGCGCCCTGATCGGCGGCGGGCACGAGGTGGCCTTCGCCGACGGCAGCAGCGTGACCGCCAGGGTGCTCGTCGGCGCGGACGGCGCCTGGTCACGGATACGCCCGCTGGTGTCGAAGGCGATACCCGAGTACGTCGGCACGTCGTTCGTCGAGACCTACCTGTTCGACGCTGACAGCCGGCACCCGGCCGCCGCGAAGGCGGTCGGCGGCGGCTCGATGTTCGCCCCCGCAGGAGACAGGGCGCTCACAGCCCACCGTGAACGCGGCGACACCCTGCACGCCTACATCTCGCTCACCCGGCCGCTGACCTGGTTCGAGCGGATCGACTTCTCCGACCCGGCGGCGGCCACAGCCCGCGTCGCCGCCGAGTTCGAGGGCTGGGCGCCCGAACTCACCGCACTGATCCGCGACAGCGACACCCCGCCCGTCCTGCGCCCGCACTACGCCCTGTCCGAGGCACACCAGTGGGAGCGCACGCCCGGGGTGACCCTTATCGGCGACGCCGCCCACCTGCTGGCCCCCAACGGCGAAGGCGCCGACTGGGCCCTGTACGACGGTGCGGAACTCGGCAAGTCCCTGGCCGCCCACCCGGGCCGTCTCGAATCCGGCCTCGACGCCTACGAGCAGGACATGTTCGCCCGCATGAGCCGGGCCGACGCCGAGACGGCCAAGCACCTCGAAGAGACCTTCGGCGACACCATCCCCGACAGCCTCCTCGCCCTGATGCCCGAACACCAGCAAGGCCACTGAACAGGCCACCCGGACGTTCCGCCGGCCTGTACCGGATCGGCCTGTACCGGACCGGCCTCCCCCGCCGTGCCCGTACGGGACGCGTCGGCCGGGCCGGGCCACCCCACCCACGGCCCCGGGCGCGGTACCGCCGAGGACGAAGGCGAGCACGGCCTCGTTGACCGCCTTCGCGTGCGGCGCGCCCATGCGGCCAGCGCCCCGAGCAGTGCCGCCCGTCTCCGAGCGGACCGTCCCGAGCACCGAAGCGACCGCGTCCAGCCCAGCCGCGCCCTCCAGCCGCCACGTCTTGTGCCGGGCAGCGGTGTTGCCGTCGGAGGCAAGCCTCACCACCGAACATTCGGTCCAGGCCGTTCAGGCCGTTCAGGCCATGCAGGCGGTCCGGGCCGTGCAGGCAGTCCGGGCAGCCGAACCCGACGGCAAGGGTTCGGCCGCGCCGAGCACGCCCGGAGGCGGGCGCGGTTCAGCGGCGGTCGCCGCCGATGGTGTCGGTCTCGCGCAGCACTGCCAGCGCGAAGGCGAGACGCTTGTCCAGCCAGCCGTCCCGCTTGACGAAGTACCAGCGCGTGCCGTCGGAGCGGCGCGGGAAGGTCAGCACCGCTTCCCCCGTCCCGTCCGCCCCCTCCCCCGCGCCCACGACCGTCGCCCAGACCACCGGCTTGAGGCTCCCCCCGGAACCCGTCGCTTCGTCGGACCCGAAGGACAGCAGGGAGTCGACGATCCCGTCGAGGACGTGGCCAGCCCCACGCCCCAGGGACGCTCCCGGCCCTCCCCGAGCCCAGGCCCGTGGGGCCACGATGACCGGGTGCCCGAGCTGTTCCATCCACAGGCCCTGCTGGGTGAGCCGCTTCGTGACCGGTGTGCGACGGACGGAGCCGAGCTCCCGGCCGGCAGCGTCCGTCACCCGGTAGCGGTCGGAACCGTCCGGCAGCACCGTGCACAGCAGTTGCCGCCCGGCCTCGTCCTCGAAGAGCCGGAAACCGCCCTTCGCAAGCGGTCCGGCCGGCTCCACGGGGACGATGTAGACGCCAGGGACCATGTACTCGTCGCCCCCGCGCGTCCTCACGAACCGGACCGCGTGCGCGCCCTCGCCCCGCTTCGACGTGCGGAACGTGTTCCGCAACGTCCTGCCCACCGTGAACTGGGTGATCTCGTCCCAGTGCAGCGCCTCGAAGGGCTCGTCCCGCCTGCTTCGTCCGAACACCGTCAGCTTCCCTTCCCGCCCGCCGGATTCCTCTCCGGCGGCACGAGAATACGAGACCGCCGCGCGCAGGGCCGGGCCGCGGCCGCCGCGTGGAAGCGCAGGTCGGCCCACTTCGTCACGTTCGACCTGCTCCGTCTCGGCGACACCGACCCGACCGGGTGGCCACACGAACGGCGCCGCACCGCGCCGCAGGAATGTTCACGGAGGCCCGGCAGACCGGGCTACTGACCCTGCGCCCCCACCACAGAACCCGCAGAAGCGCGCAAGTGACCGGACTGGAGCGCCTACCTTCAAGTCCGGCCTCCAGCCGGACGGCGGCACACCCCGGATCCGGTGCTGCCGCGAATTCGCGCCAACCCGGCCGGCGCCGCGCCAACCACTGGGTGACGGTACGCCGGCCGCGCTCGCCCTCGCGCTGATCCCCGCAGCCGCTCCAACGGCCGCCGCCGCTGCACCGAGCGCCGCGTCCGTCGCCTCCAAGCACCGCGCGCTGCCCGAGCCATCCGTTTGAGGAATGCCTCGCGGATGTCGTCGCGGACGTCCCGGCGAATCCGCAGGCTCGGTCACCGACATCCCACAGGGCGTCACCGGCAAGGTCCTCAGGCACCAGCTCCGCCGACGTTGTGACACGCTCGCGGACTACCTTCGCGCCAGCGGCCCCGCCGTGGTGGCCGCCGCCCTCCAGTCGGCGGGAGACCACCATGACGCGCGGACGTCACCCCCGGGCGGCGGGAGTTCCCTGAGCGGTGACGTCCGCGCCGGCCCACTCGGTGGCCAGCATCGCGTACACGGCCAGGTCCGCCCGCTGCCCCTTGAGCATCTCGCCCTGCACGAAGAACGCTTCCCGACGCATGCCGAGGCGCTCCATCAGCCGCATCGACGAAACGTTGTTCCCGTTGCACATGCCGATCACCCGGTGGAAGCCGTGCCGCTCGAACGCCAGCCGCAGCACCTCGCGGCCGGCTTCGGTGGCATACCCGCGGCCGCCGTGGTCGGGGTTCATCACGAAACCCATCTCGGCGCGGCCCAGTTCGGCGCTCAGCCAGTCCAGGTTGAACTCGCCGATGAGCCGACCGGACTCGCGCAACTCCACCGCGATAGCCAGGTTGTCGCCCGCCCCGGCCAGCTCGGACTGCGTGATCCTGGTGGCCAGCGCGGTGCGCGTCTCCTCCCGGGTACGGGTGTCCCACAGCAGATACCGGGTCACGTCCGGACGGCGCTGGATGTCATGCAGGTCGTCGAGATCCGTCTCGGTGAAGGAACGCAGCACCAGCCGGTCAGTGACAACAGGATCCACGGGTGAGACTCCGAATGAGATTCTTCGATGAATGGTCCAGCGTACTAGCATCCGAAAATCGACATTTATCCGGACGAAGCGAAGCGGCACAGCCGATTGCCAGAAGGCCGATGCCCTGCGGCCGGCTTCAGTCTCCGAAGCGGCGCAGATCTCGGTCCCAGCTGTCGGCAACGGGTGAAACGAGGACCACGGACGGCGGATCAAAAGCGGGTCACTGCGTGATCTCTTGATCATCCTGACTTCACTGGTACGGGAGTCGGGAGGGAAGAGGTGATCGGGGTGGAGGACTGGGCCGAGATCCGGCGGCTGCATCGGGGCGAGGGGTTGTCGGCACGGGCTGTGGCCCGGCAGCTGGGGATCTCCCCTGGGTACCGTGGCGCGTGCTCTGGCCTCGGACCGGCCGCCGGTCTACCAGCGCCCGTTGAAGGGCTCGGCCGTGGACGTCTTCGAACCTGCCATCCGTGAGCTGCTGAAACAGACCCCGACGATGCCGGCCACCGTGATCGCGGAGCGGATCGGCTGGCAACGTGGGCTGTCGATCCTGCGGGAGCGAGTACGCAAGCTGCGGCCGGCCGCCCGCAGGCCTCACCGCCCCGACGACGGACACCGGACAGGAACCCGGCCCGGCCGGAACGAGGCAGGATAGCGCGCGTTTGGAATGACGCTCACCGCCAGTCGGCGCCGACACCTGGACCACCGACAAGCGCCGCTCCTTCGCCAACGACCTGGAGCACTCCCAACTGCTCGCCGTGTCCGCGGCCAGCAACCGGGCCGAGGGCGACAAGCGCCCCGACTCCTGACGGCCGCCGTCCGTCGCCTACTGGTGCACCTACTCCAGGGCCTGGGCCAACATCAAGTACGTCTACGGCCTCAGCACCACGGCGAGCGAGAAGAACGCTCTGGTCGAGATGCTCGACACCTGCGCATGGTCGTCGACCGGGCCGGCCCGCCCCGCGGCCTGGAGCGGGCCGGCCATGCCTGTCCGTGACCTCGGCCATCGGTTGCCGTTGCTCTTGCCGTAAACCGGTTCTGGAACGCCCGGGGCGCTGGAGACGATCCTGCTGTCGATCATGGCGATCCAGGTCCCGCGCTCGGTGTCGTACTCTTCGAGCCGGCCGACCGGGGCGCCGCAACGGGCGGAGGCCAACTCGCCGTGGTCGGTGCCCCGGCCGGCCCGCTGCCCCGGCCCCTGCGGGCACGGCCCGGACCCGGCACCGCAGCGGGCTGCAGCAGGCGGACGCCCACCCCGGGCAGGAGCGTTCGCGGCCGCCGAAGCCAACTCACCGCCACCGGAGCGGTGGCCGCCGACCTTTCAAGGAGCCCGTGCCGCCGGCGAATCCGCTGTGGCCCCCGTGTCCTTCGTCTACATGGGTGCCTGCCAACGTCAGTGTCGACGGACGCGGAGGCAACGGCGGAGCTGGAGGCAGCATCAGGTACAACTGCGGGAGCCGCCAGGTTTTGGAGAACCGGAGCGCCCCGGGGCCTGGGGTTCCGCCCGCGGCGGGCAGGCAGGATGATGGCGGGTGTGATCATCGCAGCTGCGCAGTTCGCCCCGGCCGCCGGGGATGTCGAGGGCAACGTCCGAACGGTGTCCGGCCTGATCCGCCGGGCCGGTGCCGTGGGCGCGCGCGTCGTCGTCTTCCCCGAGCTGGCCCTCACCGGCTACGAACCGACCCTCATCCGCACGACCCCGGCCGCTTGTCTCACCGAGGCAGACGCCCGGCTCGATCCGGTACGGGAGGCCTGCCGCGCGACGGGAGCGGCGGCCGTCGTCAACGGACCGGTGCTCATGGCCGGGGCGGAGGGCCGGCCGGGTATCACCTCGCTGGTCGTCGGCCCGGACGGCGCGCTCCTCGCCCGCTACGACAAGAGGCATCTGTACGGCGTCGAGGCCGAGGTCTTCGCCCCGGGCACCGCCGACGGGCGCTTCACCCTCGACGGCGTCCGATTCGCGCTCGCCACCTGCTACGACAACCGCTTCCCCGACATCGCCGAGCGGGCCGCCTCGGACGGCTGCACCGTCTATCTGGCGAGCTCGGCGTTGGACGCCGACAACGACTCGTTCGAGAAGGTGTATCCGGTACGGGCCAGGGAGTTCGGGCTGTACGTGGTCCTGGCCGACCTCGTCGGCCCGAGCGAGGCGGGCCCGTGCACGGGCCGCAGCGGCGCGTGGGGCCCGGACGGCGAGCGGATCGCCGACGCGGGCCCCGACGGGGAGGGGTTCGCCCTCGCCGAGGTGAGCTGACGAACCCGCCGGGTGAACTCGGCGGCACGCAGGACGGTCCGGCGTTCGGCCAGGCCCGGCGCGCGTCGGACTTGTCGGCGACTTCCGAGAGTTGGCTCCCTGGCCGCGGCGAGGAGACAGGTCGAGTGGTCACCCGACAGGGGCCGCGGGTGCTCGCTCCCGCGGCCCCTGGGGGAACTGTGCTCGATCACAGCCGGGTGGCCAGCCAGATGGTCACGACCGCGGCGGCGGTGAGCCCGGCATTGAGTGCGATCCGGCGGTCTTCGCCAGTCAGATGGACGGTGATCGCGCCGGTCTGCAGGAATACGAAGCCGATGGCCGCGGTCGGCGCCAGCGAGGGAGCGACGCCGGTCAGCGGTGGCAGGATCAGGCCGGTCGCGCCGAGTATTTCGACCGCTCCCAGCGCCCTGAGGGCTGGCAAAGGTATGCGGTCGACCCAGGCCATCATCGGTCGGAGTTGATCGCGGCTGCGGATCACCTTCAGCGTGCCTGCGTAGGAGTAGAAAAGCGCGAGCAGTCCCGCGACGATCCAATAGGCGATGTTCATGGTTCCCGTTCATGGGCCACCGGTTCACGGGGACCCGTCGATTGCGTTGCTTGCCGGAAGAGCCCTGGTGAAGGCCCGGTCCGTCGTCCGAGGGACCCGGACGCCGAAGGACGGCAGCGCCGCCACCCTGCCGGTCGAAAGGAGGGTGGCCGGGCCGTGCCGTGCTGTCGGCTTCAGGCGAGGTCGGTGGCGGGCTCGGTCGCGTAGCGGCTCATCGCGTCGATGTTGGCCTGTGGCGTCAGTGGCCGGCCGCCGGCGAGCTCCTCCTGGAGTTCTCGGAAGTACTGCACGTACAGGTCGGGGGTGAATGTGCTGAGCATGACGGCGGGTCGGTCGGTCAGGTTGGCGAAGGTGTGCGGGGTGCCGGGCGCAACCACCACGAGCGTGCCCGTGGTGGCGTCGTAGTCCTCGTCACCGACGGTGAACCGCACGGTGCCGGAGAGGATGTAGAAGCCCTCGTCGTGTCGGGTGTGGCGGTGCTGGGGCGGTCCCTGGGTGTGCGGGGCGAGGACGGACTCGGCGATCGCGAGGCGGTGCCCGGTGTGGCTGCCGTCCTCCAGAACGCGCATGTGCGTGGTGCCCAGAACGATCGTCTCGCCGTCGCCGGGACCCACCACCGATACAGCGGGGTGGGTCTGCGGCTCGCTGGTCTTCGCTTCTTCGGTCATGCTCACGAGTGCACCGCCGGGGACCTGCCGGTGTCCAAGACCCATCCCGCGGCGCCGATACCTCGTGGGTATTGTTGCAGCGTGGAGCTACGGACCTTGCGCTACTTCGTGGCGGTCGCCGAGGAACTCCACTTCGGCCGGGCCGCCACCCGACTGCACATGAGTCAGCCGCCGCTGAGCCGGGCGATCAAGCAGTTGGAGGCCGATGTCGGGGCCCTGCTGTTCGCCCGCTCGCCCGCGGGGGTCACGCTCACGCCGGTGGGCTCGGTGCTGCTCGACGAGGCGCGGGCCCTACTCGACCATGCCGACCGCGTCCGGGTACGCGTGGGCGCGGCGGCCGGCGTCGCGACCATCACCGTCGGCATCCTGGGCGACGGCACCGACCCGGGAGTGGCCAGGCTGGCCGCCGCCTACCGCCGACGCCACCCCGGCATCGACATCCGCATCCGCGACACCGATCTGACCGACCCCACCTGCGGGTTGCGCGCCGGGCTGGTCGACGTCGCGCTGACTCGGGCGCCGTTCGACGAGACTGCCCTGACGGTGCGTTCCCTGCGGACCGATCCGGTCGGCGTGGTCCTGCGCGCCGACGATCCGCTGGCCCGCCGCGACGGACTGCGGCTGGCCGAGCTGAGCGACCGCCGCTGGTTCCAGTTCCCGCAGGGCACCGACCCCATCTGGCAGTCGTACTGGAACGGCGACAGTCCGCGCGAGGGCCCAGTGGTGCGCGCCGTCCAGGAATGCCTGCAGGCCGTGCTGTGGAACGGCACGGTCGGCTTGGCCCCGCTCGGACACGACCTGCCCGCGGAGCTGGCCGTGGTGCCGCTGATCGACATGCCGCCGAGCCGAGTGGTGGCGGTGTGGAACGAGGGTGACACCAACCCGTTGATCCGATCCTTCATCGAGATCGCGACAGCCGCGTACCGTCACTGAGCACCGGCAACCGGTGCTGCCGCAGCTCGTGAACAATTCGAACGCCGCGGCTCCAGGGACCGCCTCCCGAAGTGGTGGACATCTGCTGTTCCCTCGCCTACAGAGCCAGTCAGCGCCATACCCGCAGTCCGTACACCTTCGGGTGGTTACGAGAAGCGATCCCCGAAAGCAGTGAGACACGGTGCGTATGGTCTCAATTCCGGTGGGCCAGCCAGCTCACCACGCCTGCACGCAGAGAAAGGACCCTTTTCTTGCCGCGTTCACACCGAGCTCTCGCCGCCGCAAGCTCCTTGCTCCTCGCCTCATCAGGCCTCATCCTCGCCAGCGCGGCCAATGCCAGCGCTGCTGCCTGCGGAGCCCACAAGGTCACCAGCATTCCTGGTGCCGAAGCTGAATACCGTCTGGCTTGCAGCAACGGGAACCTCCGCGTGTACGGCTGGGTCAAGGACACGCGCCCTGACGGCGACTTCGCCGCACTCCACGTCCACAGTTCCAGCGGTGAAGTGCGCAGCGCGTTCGCTGATGGCATGGGCAAGGTCGAACACTTCGACTTCACGTTCGCTCGCGCCAGCTCGGCAGAGGTCCGGCTGAGCTTGGACAACTGACCGGATTGCGGACCGCTGTGGCACGACGGCCCGGTCCTCCCCAGCGCGGCGTCGAGTAGGACCAGGCCGTCACCGTGCAGGTCCTCGCGCTCACGTGTCAGGAGCACGGGGACCTGTTGTGCGCCGGGGTGGTCGGAGCGTCCACGGCCGCCCTGCGCACTCTGGCGTGGCCCTCACATCGTCACCCGGGGAAGCCCGTGCCCGCTCTGCATCCGGACCGCCACCAGAACATATCGGGGTGACACGCTCAAGCCACGACTACGCCGAAGCCCTGCCATCCGCGTGCGCTTAGCCGGGCGGGGCTGGAGGGTCAGATCGCCTGGTCGGGGTCGTCGAGCCAGGCGTGCCAACCGTCGCGGGTCACGGTGAGTCCGAGACGTTCGACTCCGGGCTCGCCCGTGTCGTGCCACCAGGTGAGGGTGCGTTCGAAGTCGTCCCGCAGGCAGCGCCCACCGTACTGGCGGACCAGGCGGACGTCCTTGCCGTCGCGGAAGGTCGCGGCGGCCCAGGCCGGGAGTGAGGGAGTAGAGCCACAGTGTCCGGCCGTCCTGGTGCGGTTGGACGGCGTGGACGACGTCGCGCAGGCGCAGACCGGCGGCGAGCGGGAACGGGTCGAACTTGCCGTGCGCGGGCAGCGTGGCGGTGGTGGTCTCGGCGACGGTGCCGCCGTCGGCCGGGTTCTTCGGCCATCGCAGGCGCTGGGAGCGCATCTTCATGAACTCCACCGGCTGGAGGAACGGCCCGGACGCGGTGCCGTCGGCGTGGACGGTGAGGCGGACCAGGGCGTCGGCCCCTCGCTCCCCGACCGGCCGTCGCCGGGCGCTCAGCGGGCTCCGACGCCGGTGAACCGCCGCAGCGATCCGAAGTGGGTCTCGATCGCCGGCGACCGCCGAGACCCGGGACAAGGGTCGGGCCCGGCAGGTTGGGCTCCGGGCAGGTGCCGTGGTCCGCCCCCCGGCACCGGCACCCCGTTCGCCCCCGGTGCCACGGTGGTGCGCCGCGACATCCACCTCGGCAAGGTGTCCCGGCCGATCACGGCGCGGACCCGCCCCCACATCGACACACTCAGCACGATCGACCCGAGCAGCCGTCGCCCCGACAACGCGTGGAGCACCTGCTGCGGGGTCTCACCCGCGTCCGGCGCCAGGCCCGCCCCGCGGGCGAGCAGCTCGGCGCGGAGCGCGACCGCCTGCTCCACGCCAGGTACTCCAGTGTCGACTGCGCCTCGCCGCCGGCCGCCATGTCAAACCTCGGGAAATGCGCGCAGTGCCTTGTGGCCATCCTGTCCAGGGGGTTCCGCAGGGCCGTGTCGTACGGCGGCCGGCAGCTCCAGCACGAAGCGGGCGCCGCGCTGGGACGGGGCGACCCGCACAGTGCCGCCGTGCCGGGTGGCGATGTCGGCGGTGATGGCCAGGCCGAGACCGCTGCCGCCGGCGTCCCGGCTGCGGGCCTCGTCGAGCCGGGTGAACGGTTCGAAGATCCGCTCATGCTCGGCCGGCGGGACGCCTGGGCCGTCGTCGCGTACCTCCAGCAGGCAGCGGTGCCCAGCTTGCCGGGTCGCGAGCACGATCTCTTCCTCTGCGTACCGCTGGGCGTTGTCGAGCAGGTTGCGCACCAGCCGGTGCAGCGGGATCCGGCTGCCGTGCACCAGGACCGCCTCGGGTACGTCCACCCGCAGGGTGAGTCGGGCGTCGAGGACCGGGCGGTACTGGTCGGCGAGCTCGCGCAGCACGGCGGACAGGTCGACGATGGTGGGCTGACCGGCCGTCGCCGGGTGCGTGTTCCGGGCCAGGAACAGCAGGTCCTCGGTGAGCTGCTGGAGCCGCTCGACCGAGGTGAGCGCCTCCCGGGTGGCGGCCGGCCAGTCGGTGCGCTCGGGGTGGGCCAGCGAGACCTCCAGGTTGGTGCGCAGCGCGGCGATCGGGCTGCGCAGCTCGTGCGAGGCGTCCGCGACGAAGCGCTGCTGCTGCACGGCCGAGCGCTCCAGCCGGTCCAGCGTGGCGTTGGTGGTCCGGGCCATCCGGGAGATCTCGTCGCCGGAGCGCGGCACCGGGACGCGGCGGTCCAGCCGGTGCTCGCCGATCTCGGCCAGCTCGGCGCGGATCGCCTCCACCGGGCGCAGCGCCCGGCTGGTCGTCGCCCAGGCCACCAGCGCCACCAGGAGCGCGGCGGCCGGCACGCCGGCCAGCAGGACCGCGTCGACGGTGCGCAGCGAGGCCTCGGCGGCGAACGGGGTGGCCAGCACGTACACCGTGATCGGGCCGAGCAGGGGCTTCGTCGGCCCGCTGGTGTCCGCGGCCCGGTAGTACATGCTCCAGCTGCCCATGGCGGTGAAGGTGCGTCCTGAGTAGTGGTCGGCGGCAGTCGGGCCCGTGGGGCCGATGGTGATCCGCCCGCCCGCGGGCTGCCAGTTCTCGGGCGCGCGCGGTGGGGCGGGCGGGGGCAGCAGGCCGGTCAGGTGCTGAGTGGCAAGCGGCCCGCCGAGGCTGACCAATTGGCCATCCTTGTCAAGGATGATGTACGGGAGCAGATCGCTCCCGGCGAACTGCTGGCCGTGGGTGAAGCCGCGGGCGATCTCTCGCGCCTGGTACTTCGCCTCTGCGTCGGTGGCCTGCAGCTGGGCGTCGTACATGTGGCCGCGCAGCCACCAGGCGCCGCCGCCGAGCAGCAGCAGGGCCGCGAGGCCGGCCGCCAGCGCGGTGCGCAGACCGATGGAAAGGCGGCTGAGCACGGTCAAGCCTCCAGGCGGTAGCCGGCGCCCTCGGGGTCTGTGAGAGCGGCGGCGGTGCGTTCGGCCTCGGCCGGCAGCCGGGCGGTGATGCCGTGTCCGCGGGCTTCGGGTGTGACGTGCATGCGCGTGAGCTCGGCCGCGCTGTCGGGGAACGGCGGCTGGACGGCGGCGCATCCGCCGGGGCGGCCGCTGGTCTGTGCCAGCAGGAAGCGGGTGTCGAGGTTGAGATGGGCGCCGCCGGTGCCGGGCTCGTCGGGGTGACGCGCGGCGAGGTCGGCGTCGAGGTCGCGGACCAGCTGCAGGACTCTCGGGTCGTCGGGTGCGGCTTCGGTGATGGTCAGGTCGTGGGTGGCCACAGGCTGCGGAGCCTTTCGAGGATGAGGTCCAGCTGGGTTCGCAGGGCGCGCCGTTGGAGGTCCGGCGGGTAGGCATCGGGGTCGGTCACGGCATTGAGGTCCGGGTCGTCGAGTCAGGAGACCAACGCAAGAACCCGCGATTCCCAGCTGACCAGTTCGGTCTCGATGCCGGTGGGGCGAGCCGAACGTCGTTGATCTCTCCGAAGCCGTAGGAAGGGCTGCGGGCCGTCAGGACGGCATCGGTGCGGCCGCTGCGGCGAGCGGCCCCCGGAGCCCTGGTGGCGCCGCCGACGGTGACGGCGGCGCCCTGGTTGTCGACGACTGCCTTTGTCAGATGCGGATGATCGCTGCGATTGGCATGACGGTGGCGCCCAGGTACTGGACGGTCTTGCCGGGCTGTGGGGCGTGGATGATCTGTCCGCCTCCCACGTACATGCCGACGTGGCTGTGGTCGTTGAAGTAGATGACGAGGTCGCCGGGGCGGGCGTTGGAGATGTCGGTTCCGATGTCGGTGCCGGCCGAGGCTTGGTCCTGTGAGGTGCGCGGCAGGGTGATGCCGGCTTTGGCGTAGGCCCATACCATCAGGCCCGAGCAGTCGAATGAGTTCGGGCCGGTGCCGCCCCGTACGTAGGGTTTGCCTTCCTCGGCCTTGACGGCAGCGACCGCGGCTGCCGCGTACGGGCCCGTGGCAGTGCCGGCGTCTTTGGTGGTCTTGGGGTTCGTGTTGCTGTCGAGGCCGGTGCGGCTGTCGCTGCGCGAGGCGCGGGTTGGGGAGGCTGTGTGAGCGGCGGTCTTCGCGTCGGCGGCGGCCTTGGCATCGGCCTGGGCGAACTGGTCGCGCTCCTGCTGTGTCAGGGAGTTCAGCAGGGCCTGTGCTTTCGCCAGTTTTGCCCGGACCTCCTCCGTGGCCGCTTTCAGGTCCTTGGCGGTGGCGTCCAGGTCCGTCAGTTTCTGCTGTGCTTCGGCTTTTTGCTGGTCGAGTCTGCTCTGCTCGGTCCTGAGTGCCTTGAGCGCGTCGGCTCGCGTCCGGCCTACGAGCTGGGCCGAGTCGGCCTTGGAGAGGAAGGAGTCCGGGTCGCTGGAGAGCATGAGTTGGACGGTCGGGGACATCCCGTTGTTGCGGTACTGGTCGGCCGCGATCTCGGCGAGACCGCTCTGGGCGGTGCTCACCTGTGCCTGCCGGCGTGCCATCTGGTTCTGCAGGTCGTTCGCCTGTTTCTGCAGGGTCTGCTGCTTCTCGGTGGCCGCGTTGTACTTCTCGGTGGCGACCTCGGCCTCGTGGTAGAGCTGGTCGAGCTGGCTCTTGGCCTCGTCCTTTGTCGGTGTCGGGTCGGCGTGCGCACCGGTCTGGGAGGAAAGGGCGACCGCGGTCGCGGCGGCGGCGGTCATGACCGAGACGCGTACGCGGCCTGCGGGCTTGGGGCGGCGGTGGGATGCCACGGAGACGGGCTCCTAGCAGGGAAGGTGTGCATGGAGGGTCGGCTCACCGGCCGGTGAGCAGCGAGACGGGGTGCCCGCCGACGCCGGCGGGCATGTCCGGGAGCAGTTGGCAGGCGGTGCGGTCGCTTGGCGCGCCGCACCCCACCGTGACCGTGACCGTGGCGGTGACCGGGATGGGCCTGTTGGTGAGCAGCGCGTCAGGGGCCTGTTCCTGCGAGTGGAGCGGGCGGCGGCCGGCGCTATCAGAGCCGCTTCCCAGCCGGGCCGCGCCCACGCCGGTCGGCGTGGGCGGTCGGTGTGGGGCGGTCGGTGTGGGCGGTGGGTCAGAACTGCCAGGT
>NZ_JBHVFE010000128.1:0-19930 GCF_042801945.1 Kitasatospora sp. NPDC057542 | reverse complement strand
CCTTTGGCGGGCGACCTACACACGGGTCGAACTCATTACTGCATGGCGTGGACCGCGTGAACTGTGAATCTGCGGTTTGTTGTCACTGGGGGATCAGCTGGTGTCACTACTGAACCTGAAAGCGTGATGTCGGAGCTGTTTGCCTGACAGCTGCCGGGTGGGTCCGATAGAAGAACCGCGGGAGCCTCGCCAGAAAACTCTGGCGAGCTCCTCACTATTCATCTGACTTTCAGCTTTCGGGGTGGTCCCCGCCAGCGCATATTCTTTCGGTGTCTCACTCCAGTTCTTGTAGAACGACAGCCGTGTTCGCGAGGACATTGAGCTGCACTGGTCCACTAGCGCGGAGCCAAATCAGTCGAGCATCCCATTGGCGAACTCGGTCGAAATTAATACCTTCCGGCCACGAGTCACCACCTGGACCGATCACAGAGGCGCGTAGCTCACAGAGCGGACCAGCTGAAGCATGCGAGTCCCTCCCGATCTCAAAATAGACAACACCTTTCAAAGAGATGCTCAAATCCCGCTTCTCGGGACCCCGTCGGAGTGAGATTTCAAGCGCATCCTCTTCATTCAGCACTGCCATAGAGAGGGCATCAATCGAATAGCCTTCGCAGTCCTCAATGGCTTGGCATATCTGCTCCAAGCGACTCATCTGCGTACCATCTCCGTCTTCGGGTCATGCTGCTGCGTGACGTTTCCGTCAGGGCCGAGTCGCGGATGATAGGACTTAGAGCCCGCACAGATAGGCGGGGCGGGGAACCCAATAGCAAGGCGGGCACAGGTTCCGGTGATCATGGAGTTGCGGCGCTCTGTGATCACTTGGGGGACCTGTGCCCGTGCTGCCATCGTGGCTGACCGACCCGCTCTGGGACCAGTTCGCGGCGCTGCTGCCCGAACGCCCGACGGTCAATCCGCGCCATCCGCTGGGCTGCCACCGCCGCATCAGCGACCGGATCGTGTTCGACAAGCTGCTGCAACTGCTTCGGTTCGGCTGCTCCTACCAGGCCATCGCCGACACGACCTGCTCGGCAACCACCATCCGCAACCGCCGTGACGAGTGGATCGCCCTCGGCGTCTTCGCTCAGCTCAAGCAGATCGCGGTCCAGTCCTACGACCGGATCGTCGGGCTCGTGCTCGACCAGATCGCCATCGACGGTTCCATCACCAAGGCTCCCGGCGGCGGCGAGGCCGCCGGACGCTCACCGGTCGACCGCGGCAAACAAGGCCTGAAACGTTCAGGCATGACCGATGGTTACGGCATCCCACTTGGTCGGGTCCTGGCCGGAGCGAACCGCAACGACTCCCCGCTGCTCGCCCCGACCCTGGACCTGCTGGACGACCTCGGGCCGCTGCCCGACGACATCACTGTCCACCTCGACGCCGGCTACGACTCGGACAAGACCCGCACCGAACTCGCCGCCCGAAACCTGCACGGCCGCATCGCGCACAAGGGCAAGAAGGCGCCGATCCAGGCGAGCCAGCGGTGGCACGTCGAGCGCACCCACGCCTGGCAGAACGCCTTCCACCGCCTCGCCCGCTGCTACGAACGCCGCACCATCGTCATCAACGCCTTCTTCGATCTTGCCGACGCGGTCATCACCATCCGCAGCCTGATACGCCGAGCGTGGACCACTCACCGCTGGGACACCCGCCCCCGGCGCCGACCATAAGCTGCCGCCTATTCCTACCTTCGCCGGTGCGCCTCGATGAGGAGGCGCTGCGAGTGAGCCACGAACGGACCATGGCGCTCGATGAAGGAGTGAAGTTCCGCCAGGCGGTCGCGGTAGGCGTCCACCGTGAAACCGGGGACGATCCAGATCACCTTGCGTAGGAAGTAGACCACCGCCGCGATGTCGTGGAACTCCATCCGGAGAGCTTCCTGGCGTACATCGACGACGTCCAAGCCCGCCGCCTCCGCGGCGGCCACCGACGCGATCGGACTCGTTCCCGCGTAAGTGGTGGCCACTGGCATCGGGTGCGACCTAGCCGGCTGAGGCCCCATCATGAACTCGGTCAGCTCCCGCACCGAGCCGGACGCGACGTGTTGGGCCAGGTACACGCCGTTCGGGCGTAGTACCCGTCGCACCTCGTCCCAGCGGGTCACCACGGGGTGCCGGCTGACCACCAGGTCGAACGACTGCTTCGCGAACGGCAGGTCGGATGCGTCATCGGCCTCAACGACGGTCGCGTCGAACTTCGCCAGAGTACGGCGGGCGATCGCGATATTCGGGGGCCAGGACTCCGTCGCCGCTAGCACCGGCGGGGCGACAGGGATCGAGGCCAGCACCTCGCCACCGCCCGTCTGGATATCGAGTCCGGCCGCAGCCTTTGCCATCCGCTCGGCGAGCAGCTTCGCATAGCCCCAGGACGGTCGTTGCTCGCTGGCGCGACCTGCGAACCAGGAGAAGTCCCAGCCCGCGGTGGGGACGGCCTCGCCTTCCTCTACGAGCTCTTCGAACGTACGCATGGCGCCGAGAATGGCAGGCCGGAGCGGCGCACGCATCCGAGTTTCGACGGTTCACCGTCCGGCGCGAATCGCCTCGCGATTCCCGCACGCCCTTCGGGCCGCGACACCGCAAACACAGGTCTCTCGGTGATTACAGAGCGTCGCAACTCCGCGGTCAGGGAAGCTCGCCTGCCCTACCTGTCGGCCGACCTGCATCCCGCCTATCTGCGCGGCCTCTTACCCTCGCCCGACGCCAGCCTCACCTTCACGGCCGACCGCCGGTGGCGTCGCCGAATCCGCGACCACGGCACCCTGCTGCTGATCACCGGCCCGTTCAGCAGCGTTTTCGACTTCCAGCCGGTTGCCGCGGCCGGACGGCTGTTTCTCCTCACCACCCCGATCCGGCTCGCCGACGGTCCCTGAGCCTTCCGGATCAGCGGCCCGGGTGGAGCACCGCGTCGTCCCGCACGATCGTCAGGCTGCCGGACTGGATCAAGGCAGTCGACGCCGGCCGGCTGCCCGACCTGACCAGCTTCGCACTCCGTCCACTCGGAGACCTCGACGCCGTCACGGCCGGCCTCACCCTCCGGTGGAGCTCCGGCAGTGTCGAAGGCGCAGTGAACCGCATCATTCTGTGGAATCAGCGATGTCAAGCCGTGTGCTTGTGCATCAGGTCGAGGTAGTGCCGGTCTTGGTGAGGTACGTGGTTGTCCCGGCCCGGGAGGCTGAAGACCGCGTAGACGTCAGCGGGCCGGGTGAGGATGCTGGACTGCTGGCCGAATGTGAGGGTGTCGTTGACGTGATGCTCACAGCCTGCGGTGTCCAGGGCCGTGACCAGATCCTCGTGGAGCACGGTGGCCTCGAACGACTCTGATTCGGGCAGGACGAGAGCGGGGAGCTTCGCTGTCGAGCCGGGCCAAAGGTGGATCCAGATACCGCTGACCGCCCGTTGGGTGACGTCCAGCTTGACTTGGCCCCAGGAGTACGGGTAGCCGTCGATGTCGGGTCCTTTCATGCGGATCACGGGATGCGGCCGCCCCGGGCCGAGGAGGTCCTCGGCCTCGGTCAGGGGCATTCCGCAGTGAAGCGGACCGACCCGGCCGGTACGGGCGAAGCCGACGAGCACGTTCATCAAAGTCACGGCAGTGACTGTGGCACTCTCCCGGGTCTGTGCGCACTCCGATATCAGCGCGGTGCGAAGCCCGTCCCGTTCTGTCGGACGTCGACGAGCGACAGAAGGCGGGCCGTCACCGCTCTCTCAGATGCCGCCGCCGTCACCGGAGGCGGCGCCCCAGCCGTCGTACGGGCCGTTCTCGGATCGGGCGACGGTTTCCCGGGCGGCACGGCCACCGAGCAAACCGGCGCGGGCGGCGAACCCCGGCACCAGTAGACGCAGTGCCCGGCGCCCGTGGAGCGCGGCAAGGAGCCCGATCTCCTCCGGCCCGGCCGGGGTGGCACCGGGAAGGGGATGCAGGCGGCGCATCTCGCGCAACAGCCGGTGCCCGGCCAGTGTCCGCGCCGGGGCGCACAGGACAGTGAGCGAGAGCACGGCCAGGGACAGACCCGTCCAGAGGGCTCCCTGCGTCGCGATGGCCACGGCCGTACCGCCGGCTGCAGGGGTCAGCACGCCGGCCACTGTCAGCCGGGCTCGGCCGCATCGCAGGCCACGCCCGGCCAGCGACACGCCGCCCGCCGTCTCTCGGGCAGGGCGGTCAGGCCGTCGCGTCAGTCCCACCAGAAGGACCAGACGGCGGAGCGGACCTGCCCGTCGCCGGCGATGTCCGGGTCCTGGACGCCGTCGAAGTCATAGGCGAACTGCTCGATGGCGACCCGGGCCGCGGCGCGCCGGTCGGCCGGCGGGCGGGCGACCAGCACTTCGAGACGGGAACGTCCCGCGTAGTAGAGCTCGGCACCGAACCGCTCGTTCCAACTGCGCAGCACCGCGACGTGCCAGGCGGGCAGGACTTCGTGGTGGTCGTCGTCGTCGGGGGAGAAGTTCCAGTTCGGTGTTTCGAAGGCCTTGGGCAGGAGTGCCGGCACCTCGTAGCCGTGGCGGGCCCGGACGAAGCAGATCGCGACGCTGCCGGAGCCGGAGTGGAACCGGCAGGGGCGGGTTTCCCGGTCGGCTTCGGGGTGCTCGGCGAGGTGTTCGGCGAGGGTGTCCTCGAACATGTCGAACGGGAGGGCCAGGGGCGGGCCCTTCCAGTTGGCGAGGACCCAGCCTCGGATGAGCGACACCATCTCCTGCACGACCTCCTCCGGGTCCTGGGCGAGCGCGTGGGCGAGGCTCTTCGGTCCGCCGCCGGACCAGGGGCCGCCGATCGCCTCCCGCGCCACAAATGTCATGGGTCCCCATGGCGAGACGAAGGGGTACCACCCCGTCCGGGGGTGCTCGCGGCGGTGGTGCAGCCACGTCTCGTAGGCCTTCGCCGCGGGGACACGGATCTCCAGGACGGTGACCGCGTCGCCGACCGTGGCGCTGTGGACCTCGGTCTGAAGGCGTTCGGTCATGGCCTGTTCGGACAGGGGGTGAAACTGGTTCATGGATTCCTCTCAGCACGGCTGGACGGCGGTCCAAAGGCGCCCGTGGGCGGATTCGGCAGTGCCGGTGCCGCATCCTGTTCGATGATGTTGACCGTCCGGTGGCGGGGTGATCCCGGCCGGACGGGGGAAGGGGACCGGTCATGGAGATGATCAGTGGCACCGGGCTGTACGGCAGGCCCTGGCCGGAGCTGATGCCCGGTCAGCGGCCCGTCCTGGTCGTCCCGGCCGTACCCGGGCGCCCGGTGCTCGCCGAGGACGGCTGGGCCGGCCGTGACACCGCCCTCGACCTGGCCGCCGACCCGCGGCCCGGCTGGTCCGCGGTCCTGGACGACTACCGGCTGACCGTCCGCCGGCCCGGCGGGACGGCCTGGTTCGACGGCGAGATCACGGCCGACCGCCAGTGGCGTCGCCGAATCCGCGACCATCGCACCCTGCTGCTGATCACCGGCCCGTTCACCAGCGTTCTCGACTTCCAGCCGGTTGCCGCGGCCGGACGGCTGTTTCTCCTCACCACCCCGATCCGGCTCGCCGACGGCCCCTGAGCTTTCCGGATCAGCGGCCCGGGTGGAGCACCGCGTCGTCCCGCACGATTGTCAGGCTGCCGGACTGGATCAAGGCAGTCGACGCCAGCCGGCTGCCCGACCTGACCAGCTTCGCACTCCGTCTACTCAGAGACCTCGACGCCGTCACGGCCGGCCTCACCCTCCGGTGGAGCTCCGGCAGTGTCGAAGCGCCCCAACACCCCCGGCTACGTCCGCACCACCCAGCGCGACCTCCAGTCCCGCACCGGCCTGTCGCCCGCCACGGTCTCCGAGGCGATGCAGTACTTCTCCTCCCTGCCCTGGGTCCGCCCGGCCGGGCGGGGCCTGCTCCAGCTGAACCCCTTCCTGACGGTCGCCATCGGTTCGGGGGACCATGAGAGGGTGCAGCAGGAGTGGCTGGATGCCGTCGGCGACACCTTCCTGCTGCCGGGCCCCGACCACCCGGCGGAGTGGCGTGAGATCCGCGCTGCTGCCAAGGACGAGGCGAAGAAGGCGAAGCAGGCCGCGGTGGGGGAGAACGTGGTGCCGATGAAGCGCGCGTCCGGCCGGACGGCCCAGCCCAAGCGCTCCGCCGCCGTCTGAGGCCCAGTCCGTACGCGGGCGGCCAGCCACGGCAGCCCCGAGATCAGGAAGGACCAGCACCATGGCGTACATCGCCCCGCTTCCGGCGGCGCCGGCGGTCATCAACCGGGAGGTGTTCGAGGTGCTCTCCCTGGTCGACCTGACCGCCAGCGCCCACCGGCTGCTGAACCTGTTCCTCGCCCGGTTCGATCCCGAGTTCGGCACCGTGAATCTGAGCCAGCGGGACATGGGTAAGCTGCTCGCCCTGTCCCACCCGTCGGTGAACAACGCCGTCGGGGCCCTGGAGCGTACGAAGCTCGCCTGGCCGATCGACGACGCGCTCTACCAGCTCCACCCCGTCTTCACCGGCGGCAAGATGGCTGACCGCCTGGCGGTCGTCCCGGAGATCGTGGTGTCCGACCCCGAGTCGCTGCGCGAGGCCCGGCGCCAGCGCTACAGCCGGCAGACCGAGAGCCTGCCCGCCTGACCGGTAGCACAGGATTAACCACAACGTTCTGCGTCTCTGAAACGTTCTGCACCCACACCGCCCGACGGCGGACGCAGCCCACACTGAGGCCCGCTTCGGCGGGCCTCACTGCTGTTCCCGCAGGTCGGAGCGCAGACCATCGCGGCCAGCCCGCCTCGGGGCGGGAGAGAGCGGTAGCAGGGACTTAACCGCTCTGTTCTGGGGACCTGAAACAACGGGCCGTCTGGCCCTGATGGCCAGGGCTAGAACGCTCCTGAAGATCTTGTTGGTGGAGGGGTGTCCCGGGTGGGGATGCCCCTCCATCGTTATGCGGCGGTGGGGGCGAGGGTCCAGCGCTGCCGTCTGCTCCTCGGACCGGTGGTCGACGTGCTGGAGCTGGCTGCGGGCGGCGACCCGGTCCTCGCCGGACAGCGTCGCCCAGAACCCGTCGGCCCACACCGCGTGTGCGGCCTGCCGCTCGGCCTCCGCGAGCCGGGCTGATTCGGCCAGCTGCTCCTCGCTCATGCCCTGCCAGACGGTCTCCAGGTTGCTGCCCCAGGTCGGCAGCGCAGCCAGGTAGGCGTGGCGCTCGGCCTGCACGGCCAACCTCCGTCCCCGTCCGTCACGGCCTCCCTACCACGGCGCTTGACCTGAGCCCTTCACAGCACTGACGCTATGTCAACACGTATCTGGACAGCGAGACTTGGGGGAACGTTGGACGAGAAGGTGCTCATCCGCGTGGACGACGCCGACACTACCGCGGTCGGCTCCCTGCTGGCCTGGCTCCGGGCCGAGCCCACCCTGCGCGGGCGCGTCGAACCGGTCGGGACGGCTCCGCGCCCCGGTTCGCTGGGCACCCTCGCGGACGTGCTCACCGTCGCCCTCGGCGCCGGCGGGGTCGCCTCCGGCCTGACCAGCGCCCTGATCGCGTGGATCCGCCGGCGGAGCGGCGACACGGTCGTCCACGTGACGCGCTCGGACGGCAGCTCGATCGAGCTGCGGGCGACGGCCGTCCACGGCCTCGATCCGGACGGCCTCGCCATCCTCGCCCGCGAGGTCGGAGCCTCGCTCGCCGGTCGGCCCGAGTCGGCCGCCGCTCCATCGGCCGACGACGAGTGACGCCAGGTGGCGACGAGTGACACTGGAGGCCCCCGGGTGACACCGGCCGGCCCCGGCAGCCTGCCCCTGAGCCTCCCCGGCGCGCGGGCCCTGATCGTCGGAACCGGCACCCACGTCCCCGGATCCGTCCTGCCCGACGTCCCCGCGGCCGCCGGGACCGTCCGTGCGATCAGCGAGGAGCTCGTCACCCGCTGCGGCCTCGACCCCGACCACGTGCGCACCGTGATCGACCCTGAGGACCCGCTCGTCCTCGGCGACGCGCTGACGGCCACCGCCGAAGCAGCCGAATCGGTGCTCCTCGTGTACTACGTCGGCCACGGCCTGGTCGGGCTGGACGGCGAACTCCACCTGGCGACCCGCACCACCGACCACCTGACCCGCGGCCTGGCCTTTCGGGCCCTGCGGTACTCCGCGCTGCGCGAGGCCCTGGCCCGCTCCCGGGCGCGCTCGATCGTCCTCGTCCTCGACTGCTGCTACTCCGGCCGGGCCGCCCCCGTCGCCGGCGCGGCCGGCCTGTTCGAGGCCTCGTACCCCGGCGGCGGGTTCATGCTGGCCTCGGCCGCCCCGGAGGAACTCGCGCTGGCCCCGATCGGCTCCCGCTACACCGCCTTCAGCGGCGAACTGGTGCGCCTGCTGCGGGAGGGCGACCCGGCCGGCCCGCCGCAACTGACGCTGGGCCACATCCACCGGTACCTGGCCCGGACGCTCCCCGGGCGCGGCTTCCCCGAGCCGTACTGCCACTCCGAAGGCCGGGCCGGCGACCTGGTGCTGACCGCCAACCCGGCCTACACCTCCCCGCCGGAGCCGTCACCGCCAGCCGGGCCGGACGAGGAGCCCGGCGCCGCTCCCGAGCTGGACACCTGTCCGTACCGGGGCCTGGCACCGTTCGGCTCGGAGGACGCCCGGTTCTTCTTCGGCCGCGAACGGCTGACCGCCGAACTCGTCGCGCGGGTGTCGGCCAAGCTCTCGCTCGACGGCCCGGTCGTGCTCGTCGGCCCCTCCGGCGCCGGCAAGTCGTCCTTGCTGCGCGCCGGCCTGCTGCCTGCCCTCGACCGCGGGCTGCCCGGCGCGGAGGATGCCTGGCGCTGGCCCCGCGCGGTGCTCACCCCGGGCGAGCACCCGCTCTCCCGGCTCGCCGACGTCCTCGCCAGCCTGCTCCCCGGCGACCCACGCACTCATCGCGAAGCCCTCCTCGACGCCCTGACCGCGTGCCCGGAGTCGATCGCCGACCTGCCGACGGAGGGGTCTCGCCTGCTCCTGGTGGTGGACCAGTTCGAGGAGCTGTTCACCGCCTGCAAGGACGAGCAGGAGCGGGAGGCGTTCATCCGCGCGCTGTCCGCCCTCTGCTCGCGCACCGAGCGGAGCCGCGCTCCGCGGGCCGTGGTCCTGATCGGACTGCGCGCCGACTTCTACGGGCACTGCGCGGCCTACCCGGCCCTGCACACCGCGCTGAAGGCCAGCCAGGTCCTGGTCGGCCCGATGCTCCCGGAGGAGGTGCGCGACGCCGTCGAGAAGCCCGCCCGGCTCGCCGGACTGCGCGTGGAACAGGGCCTGGTGGACCTCCTCCTCCAGGACCTTCGCACCAGGAGCGACGAACGGCGCGACACCGTGACTGCGCTTCCCCTGCTGTCGCACGCCCTGCTGGCCACCTGGCAGAAGCGCACCGGCCGGGTCCTCACCCTGACCGGCTACCAGGCATCGGGCGGCATCTGGCACGCCGTCCGGCAGACCGCCGAGGACACCTACCAAGCCCTCGCCCCCGAGGAGCAGCAGGCCGCCCAGCAGATCCTGCTGCAACTGGTGCACGTCGTCGACGGTGCCGAGGACACCCGCCGCCGCGCCCCGCTCGCCGACCTCGGCCTCGACACCGACCCGGCCGCGCCCGCCGCCCTCGACGCGCTCGTCCGGGCCCGGCTGGTCGTCGTGGACGACGGCCACGCCGAACTCGTTCACGAGGCCGTGCTGCGCGCCTGGAAACGGCTGGCCGACTGGATCCGGGAGGACCGCGCCGGCCTGGTGGTCCGCCAACGCCTCCACGACGCCGCGAAGGCATGGGAGCAGGACGGCCGCGACGAGGGAGCGCTCTACCGGGGCGTGCGGCTCGCCGCCGCCCGCCAGTGGATCGAGGAGTCCGCCGAACGGCACGGCACCGTCCCGGTGGCCCGGGAGTTCGTGACGGCGGGCCTGGCCCGGCAGACCGCCGAACAGCGCGCCGCCCGCCGCCGCACCACCCGCCTGCGCGCCCTGGCCGCGACCCTCGCCATGCTGCTCCTGGTCGCCGTCACCGGCGTGGGCGTGGCTGTCTGGCAGAACCGGGTCGCCAACGAACAGCGCGATCTCCTGGCCTCCAAGGTCGCTGCTCAGGCGGCCGACCGCCTCCGGACTACCGATCCCACCCTCGCCCTCCAACTCGCCCTCTCCGCCCGCCACATCGCCGACACCCCGGAGGCCCGCAGCAGTGTCTACAGCGCCGCACTCGCCCCGTACTACACGCCGATCAAGGGACACACCGATACCGTCCGGAAGCTCGCCTTCAACGCCGAACGGCACCTGCTGGTCAGCGGCGGCCGCGATCACAGCGTCCGGCTCTGGGACGTATCGGATTCCCGCCGACCCCGGCCCGTGGGCGTGATCGACGCCCACGACGCCACGCTCGCTCTGAGCGGCGACGGTCGGCTCCTGGCCGCCGCGAACACCGGCGACTCCGTCCGGCTGTGGGACGTCTCCGATCCCGCCCACCCCGCTGGCGTCGCCACCCTGGCGGGCACCCACGGCTCCCTGGCCTTCAGCCCGGACGGTCACACACTGGCGGCCGTCGACGAGGACCGGTCCGAGCTGTGGAACCTCACCGATCCCCGGCAGCCGGTCCGGGCGGGTGCCATCCCCCCGGGCACCGGTAGGGTCCAGTGCGTCGCGTTCAGCTCGGACGGGCGCCTTCTCGCCTTCGCCGTCAACGCGGCCGACGGCAGCTACGCGGCCGAGCTGTGGAACGTCGCCGACCTCGCCAGCCCCGTGCGCACCGCGGTACTCGACGACAGCCACGCTCTCTCACTGGCTTTCAGCCCGCGCGGGCCGCTGCTCGCGATCGGTACCACCCACAGCGGCGTACGGCTGTGGGACACCACCGACCCGGCCAGGCCCGACCCGGTCACTGCGGATCCGTCCTACTCGACAGTCCCCGTGGAGATCGCGACCGGTCAGCTCGTGGGGACGGTCGTGTTCTCTCCGGATGGCCGGACCCTGGCCCTCGGGGCCTCCCACGATGACGGCTACCAGCTCGGCCATGCCGAGACCGTCGACATCACCGACCCGCGCCGGTCGGCCGTCCTGGCCGACTTTCCCACCCCCGGGATACTCACCTCGGTCCAGATCGGCGACCAGGGGTCCCTGTTCAGCGCGGGCGCCGAACCGGACATCCGGCACTGGTTCCCCTCCATCGACTCCACCCTGCCCAACACGGGCACGGACGGCGGCTACTCCCCGGAGGGCGGTGTCCTGGCCTGGGCCACCGACGCCCACATCAACAACGACTTCGCGCGGACGTACCGGCTGTGGCGGACTACGGGGCCTTACGACGTCCGCCCGGCCGGCACACTGACGGCTCCGAACGTCCTGCTGGTCAACGAGCGCACCCTGCTCTCGTACGTCATGGGCGGTCCGGCACAGCTCTGGGACATCACCGACCCCGACCACCCTGTTCCGGGGAGCACACTCAACGAGATCGCCAAGGTCGTCCCCCATAGCGGCGGAGGCCATCTGGACGCCCACGTGGCCCTGGCGGACGGACTCCTCGCCCTCAACGGAAGCGACGGCCTGATCCACCTGTGGGACGTCGGCGACCCGAACGCCGCGAAGCCGCTGTCCACCGTGCAGTCCCCGCAGCCGCCCGGCCGCCTTCTCCTCGACAAGCGGAAACTGGTGTCCATCGACCAAGGGCAGGACCGCCGGACCATCGATGTCTGGGACCTCAGCGATCCCAGCCGACCCGTTGCCTCGCCCTCACTCCCGTTCGGTGACATCGTCGTGTTCGAGAGCATGCGCTCGGGCCTGCTCGCCATCGCCACCGGCAGCGAGTCCCAGAACCCGAAGTCCATCCAGCTGTGGAACCTTGCCGGCCCCGGTCATCCCGACCACGCCGACCTTCCCGACGGCATCGTGAACGACCTGACGCTCAGCCCCGACGGACGGACCCTGGCGGTGACGACCGACAAGACCATAGACCTGTGGGACGTCTCCGACTTCCACCACCCCACGAAGATCAACGCACTCACCGCCGAACGGCCGGGCGCGATCGGGTTCAGCCCTGACGGCCGTCTGCTCGCCAGCTTCGCCAGCGCACTCCAGCGCACCGATCCCCTCGTCGGCCAGTTCCATCTGTGGCGGGTGGAGGATCCGCGCACCGCCGCCGAAATAGGCGCACTGACCCTTCCCGGTGTCATCGATAACGCCGCGTTCAGCCCCGATGGGCAGACTTTCCTCATCGACAAGGACCATGACATCGACAACGGCGAGAAGGGCCGGGTCTACCTCATCGACCCCGACATCGACCGGGTCACCGCCCGCCTCTGCTCTCTGGTCGGCGGCACCATCACTGCCGACCAGTGGCACCGCTACTTCCCCGGCACGCCGTACCGCCCGCCGTGCAGGTGACGGCGGGGGCGGACCGCCTCAACTTGGTAGGTCCGGAGCAGGCGGTACAGGTGTCAGGCGGTCGTGGCCTCAGGTTCACTGGCGGCGAGGTCGGCGTCGACGCGCTCGCGGCGGCGGCGTCTCCCAGAGCCGCTCTTCTCCGAACTCGCCTACGGTCGAGGGCTTTGGCGGGCACATGTTGGTGGCCAGTGCCAAACGGCCGCTGTCATTCCACTGGGAAACGATCACGTGGAGCGTGGGAACAGGCTCCGTTCAGCGCTTGAGTAGGCCCTGATCAGGGAGTTTCGTCAGTGCCCCTTGCTGTGCTGGTCGTAGATCGCCTCGCCTCCCCAGTAGGTCAGCGGGGGCCAGACGGCGTAGAGAGCATGGGGTATCGCCTCGGCGGACAGGGTGAGGCAGATCTGGTCTTCTCGACTGCCCGGGTTCGGATGCTCCCCGGCCGTCCAAGTCCCGCTCAGCCCGACGACCACGGCCAGGACGACGGGCAGCCGCCTCGGCTGGGCCGGGCCGCGTTCCGGCGTGGCGCCGCCGACCCGAACGGCTCGACCGCCGCGCAGCGGCTCCGACGTCCTGGGCGCGCTCGGCGTGCTCAAGGTCGCCACCGCCGGCCAGCTCCAGCGCCTGCTGCGCCCCGGGGGCGGTGGCGAACAAGGCGGTCCGGCAGGCGCTCGGCGATCTCGCGCTGCACGGCCGGGTCGTCCTCGACGCCCGCCCAGGCCTCGCCGTACCGGAGCCCGTCGTCCACGCCGAGGCGTGGCAGGCCTGCGCGACGCCGCACGCCGCCCTCGCCTGGCCGCCCACGAGCATGCCCGTGGGCGGCCGGGCGCCCCAGGCTGTTGTGTTCCTGCATTCGAATGTAGTACTTCTTATACATGAGCGAGCAGGTGTATAACAGGCTGGCCGTCGTCAGAGCAGAGCGGAAAGTGTCGCGACAGGCACTGGCGGAGGCAGTGGGTGTCCACTACCAGACCATCGGCTACATCGAGCGCGGCCAGTACAACCCCAGCCTCGACCTGGCCCTGAAAGTGGCCCGGTTCTTCGAGCTGCCGGTGGAGGCGCTGTTCTCCCTGGAGCCGATCCAGCCGCTCACCGACGAGGTCTACGGGAGGAAGCAGTGATGACCGCGACGCGCTACGACCGACGGATGTACGCCGTGATGAACGACCGTCGGGCGGCTGCCGCCTACGCCACCATGACCCGGCGCCGACTGCTGGTGGGCGCGCACGTCGCCCTCACCGTCACAGGGGTCGGCGCCTGGATCGGCACGGTGTTCGGGCCCGGACTCGGCCAGGCCGTCGTGGTCGTCGTGGTGATGTTCCCGTGGATCCTGCTCACCGGACTGCTCAACGGCTCCACATGCGGACTCCTTGAGCTGCGTGGCCGGATGCTCGACGAGCGTCAGCTGGTCGAACGCGACCGGGTGCGCGCCCTGGCACACCGCATCACTCTGTGGCTGCTTGTGGCCGCGGTGTTCGGCGCCGGCGCCTACGGCCTCCTGGCGGACGCACCTCTCCGGGCGGCCGTGACCCCCGTCCTCATCGGCGTGCTCGCCGCGCACTGGATGATGCCGCTGTGGGTGGCGGGGCTGCGGGTCCGGGACGACTTGGGCGACGACGAATCCTGAGGCCGGCCGCTCCCGACGGGAGTCAGGCCGAACAGCTGACCCCCGCCCGGCCCCGGCCCCGGTCGCCGCGTCGTCGGCCCCGGCGGTGCGGGCCGGTCAGCGCCCGGTCGCGGTCCGGACGAGCCGTCCCGCCCCCGCGCGCCCGGCCACCACCGCTGCGGCCCGGTGGTGGCCGGTGGTCGCGCTGGACACCGCACCGGACGGCGGCTGGGTGCTGGACGTCCCGCAGGTCCCGGTCCCGGCCGGGCCGAAGCTGGTCGACTGGTTCGCGTGGCTGGGCACCGGGCTGCCGCTGCGTGTGGAGCGCGCTCACCCGGCCGGGCGCGGCGGTGACGGCACGGTCTGCCTGACCGCGGCCGCGCTGGGGCGGCTCGGCTTGCCCGCCATCCTCCCAGGCACGGAGAAGGCGCTGGCCGCGCTGCAGGCCAAGATGGCGAAGGCCGCCGCCCTGGTGGGCATGGAGCTGAGCGAGCACATCGGTCCGGCCTTCCACGTCTTTCGCCGCGCCGGGTCGGCTGGCGGCCCGAAGACCTCGGTGCGGATCACCGTCGTGCCGTGGCTCGGCCAGGGCGATGCCCGCCGGCAGGCGGTGTCGCTCGCCGCCGCCGGCTCGGGCAACGCGGTGGCGGGCGGACTGCCGGTGACGACAGAGGCCGCCGGCTCCTCGCCGGCTGTCCCTCACCGCCCGGCACGCGATGGCGGTCAACGAGACGATCGCCGCGCTCGTGCTCGGCGGCAGCGCGCCCGGGGCCGCGGGCGGGGTCGGCACGGTGCGGTCCTGGTCGACCGAGACCGAGTTCCTGCTGCCGGGCGGCAAGCGCAAGGTGCGTCCGGACGGCGTGTGGCGGGCGGCGGAGATCGGGGTGCCAGTGCTGATGGTCGAGGTCGACCGCTCCACCATGGCCCCGGCCGACGTCGCCGCGAAGTTCCCCCGGTACCGCGAGCTGTTCCGCACCAAGGTCCGCGACAACGACCCGGCCCTCGCCGACCAGGAGCCGGCCGACCGGACGGTGCACTGGTGGCGCCGGACCTGGCCCGGGCACACCCGCGCCGGGTACCCACCCGTGGCCCTGGTCGTCACCGACGCCGGACCGGTGGCCCTGGCCAACCGCCAGGAGGCGGTGGCCGAGCTGTCGGCAGAGTGCTGGGGCGGGCAGCGGTACACGGTGCGACGGGGACGACAACGACGGGGACGGCTGGCGCGAGTACGACGACGCCGTACCGGTCATCGCGACCACGCTGGAGCTGCTGGCCGAGCACGGGCCGCTCGGGCCGGTGTGGTGGCGCTACGGCCGCCCCGGCCGGCACTCCCTGCTCGACGCGCTCGACAACCCGAACAACCGCGCCGCCTACGACCAGCGCCAGAAAGCCCGGGAGAAGAAGGCCCGCCAGGACCACCGCGACCTGATGCGGACCCTGGCCAGCGCCGACTGCGGCCAGGTCCCGAAGGAGAAGAGCACCGGGGAATACGGTCCGGGCGGCCGCGAGCAGTGGACCCGCCGCCCCGGCGGCCGCTGATAGCGATTCAGGCATGTGAGGCAAGTAGGGGGCCTGTCGAGGTGACTGCGATGGTCGGGCGACCTGAGTAGGGTCTCCGCCATGACACCGGCCAAGGCGATGAAGTGCGAGGCGACGCTGCGGGACGGAACGGGCTGCAGGCGCGACGCGCTTTGGCGGATCAGCTACATGGCAAGGCATCCGGCGGCGAGGAGGGCGGACCGCTTCTGCTGCCACGGGCACCTGGCGCGTATGAGCCAGGAAGCTGTTTGCCCGGACGGCGCGGTGTCCATGACGCTGGTGGCCTTGAAGGCGACCCCAGGGGTCGATGGGTTCAGCGCCCAGGTGTTCGAACCTCCGGAGCCTCCGTCGCACTACTGCGAACGCCACCAGCTTCACCTCGGACACTGCTCCGGGGCGATCGCCGCGCTCAGAGGTCCCGGCGGTGGATGACGGTCGTGGAGATCGCCACCGCCGCGAGGGACCAGACCGCGAAGGTGATCCAGGCCCCGGCGACGGTGGCCGGGTACTGCGGGATGAACTGGTTGGTCAGGTCGACCTGGGCCAGGCGGCGCCAAGCGGTGAACGGCATGGCGTGCGAGATGTCCGCCGACCAGTGGTAGGTGTCGGTGAAGAAGGTGGGCACGAGGAAGAGCACCAGGAACATGCCCACCACGGAGGCGGCGGTGTGCCGGATCAGGACGCCGAGGCAGAGCCCGGCCAGCGCGCAGACCGGGGCGAATAGCGCGGCCGCCGCGACGAAGCGGACGGCACCAGGGTCGGTGATCGACAGGCCGACGCCACGGCCGGCGAGGATCGCCTGGGCGACGAAGAACGGGACCGCCGAGACCAGAACGCCCCAGCCGGTCGTGACCGCGGTCAGCACCAGCGCCTTGGCCAGCAGCAGCGCCCGCCGGTCGGGGACGGCCGCCAGGCTCGCCCGGATCATCCCGCTCGCGTACTCGCTGACGATCACGAAGGTGCCGAGACTGCCCGCCACCAGCATCTCGATGTAGGCGCCGGTGTTGTTGAACGAGTTGTTCAGCGCTGTCTGGTAGAAGTCGGACGCCCGGTACGCCTGCCCGACCGGGAAGTGGTCGTAGGTGTACTTCGCGTTCTTGACGGCGGCGAAGACGACCACCAGGGCGCTGAGCCCCAGCACCCACGGCGTCGAGCGCAGTGACCAGAGCTTGATCCACTCGGCGGCGAGCAGATCGCGGAAGCGGGCCCGGGGCTCCCCGGCGGTGCGGGAGGTGGCGGGGTCGAGGGCGGCGGTGGTCATCGGGGCTCTCCGGCGAGGTATTCGACGCTGTCGGCGGTCAGTTCCATGAACGCCTCCTCCAGGGAGGCGCCCCGGGTGGTCAAGGCGTGCAGCAACAGGCGGTGTTCCAGAGCGAGTTCGCCGATCCGGGTGGCGTCCAGGCCGGTCACGGTGAGCGTGCCGTCCCGGCCCGGCCTCACGCTCGCGCCGGCGCCCTGCAACACGCCTGCCAGCCGGGCGGGTTCGGCCGCGTGGACGGTGACGCCGTGCCCGCCGGCGCGAGCGGCGAACTCCGTGACGCTCTCGTCGGCGATCAGCCGGCCGCGACCGATCACCACCAGCCGGTCCGCCGTGTGCTCCATCTCGCTCATCAGATGGCTGGAGACGAACACCGTCCGCCCCTCGGCCGCCAGGCGGCGGAACAGGCGGCGCACCCAGAGCACGCCCTCCGGGTCCAGCCCGTTCAGAGGCTCGTCGAACAGCAGCACCGGCGGATCCCCGAGCAGCGCGCCCGCGATGCCGAGCCGCTGCTTCATGCCCAGCGAGTACCCGCCGATCCGGCGGCCCGCCGCGGCCGCCAGCCCGACCTCGTGCAGCACCTCCTCGACCCGCTGGAACGGGATGCCGTTGCTGCGCGCCAGCGCCCGCAGGTGCGCCCGGCCGGTCCGGCCGCCGTGCACGTCGCCGGCGTCCAGCAGCGCACCGGCGTGCCGCAGGCCGCGCGGGCGGCCACGGAACGGGAGCCCGTCGACGGTCGCGGTGCCGCTGGTGGGGTCGTTGAGGCCCAGGATCATCCGCAGGGTGGTGCTCTTGCCGGCGCCGTTCGGGCCCAGGAACCCGGTGACATGGCCCGGTTGGACGGTGAAGGTGAGGTCGTCCACGGCGGTCCTGCCGCCGTAGCGCTTGGTCAGTCCGATGACATCGATCATGTGCTCCACCGTGCCCGGACGGGGTGTCCCCGGACATCCGACCGGTGCTGACACTCACTCACCCCGGGTGTCACCCCTGGTTGTACGACCGCGGTCCGATGACGGTCGAAACCGCGTGCGGATACGCTCACCGCATGTCCGCCACGCCCACTCTGCCCCTGCTCAGACGCGTGTCACCGGGCGCGTGGACGGCCCTCGCCTGGTGCGCCTCGGTGGCGTACCCCTCGGTCGTCCTGCACGTGGGAACGAACCACACTCCGGTGCACCGGGACTGGGTGTTCATCGCCGCCACCACCGTCGTCGCCTTCACAGCGGCCGCCCTGCTGCGCCAGCGGCCATTGCTGTCGATCGCCCTGCTGATCGCCGCCACGCTCGCGGTGACGGACGCGACGCGCGCGAACGCACAGCTGCCACTGACCGCGCTCCTGGCGGTCGACGTCGCGCTGTGCCTGGTCACGGCCGCCCAGCCGCGCCGGACCTCCCGTGCCGCTCTGGCCCTGGTGCTGGTCCTGCTGATCGTGCACCTGGGCATGGCCCCCGACAACACCTTCGGGTTGACGACCGCCACGTACGACGGTGCTCCGGCGCCGGGGACCGTGTTCGTCGTCGATCATTTCCAGCTGACCACCAGCCTGCCGCACATCGGTGTCTCGGACGAGGGGGTTCTGGCCGCCGTCATCGCCTGGCTGGTGGGCCGGTCGATACGCCAGTCCCGCGAGCACACCGAGGTGTTGAGCGCACAGCTGGCCGCGCAGGCGGTCACCGGCGAACGGCTGAGGATCGCCCGGGAGATGCACGACACGGTGGCGCACAGCATCGGCATCGTCGCCCTCCAGGCCGGCGCCGCCCGGCGGGTCATCGACAGCCGGCCGGACCGGGCGCGCGACGCGCTGACCGAGATCGAGGCCGCCGGGCGGGAGACGCTCGCGGGCCTGCGCCTGATGCTCGTCGCCCTGCGCGAGGCCGACGGCGAGCCAGCGGGGACCCCGGCGCACCTGCCGCAGGGCCTGGCCGACCTCGACCGGCTCGCCGCCGCCACCACGTCCGCCGGCGTGCGGGTGGATGTCCAGTGGCACGGCGAACGCCGCCCGCTGCCACCGGAGATCGACCTGTCGGCCTTCCGCGTCATCCAGGAGTCGGTCACCAACGTGGTCCGCCACGCCGACGTCCGCTCCTGCCAAGTCTCCATCGACTGCCGGAAAGAGGACGAGGTGTCCGTCGAGATCACCGACCGGGGCCGCGGCCACGGCACCACCCCCGGCAGCGGCTACGGCCTCGCCGGACTGCGCGAGCGAGTCGCCCTGCTGCACGGCGAGTTCCACGCCGGCCCCCGCCCGGACGGCGGCTTCCGGGTTGCCGCCCGGCTGCCCCTGGCGGGAGGCGCGCGATGACCGTACGCGTCGTGCTGGCCGACGACCAGCCGCTGGTACGGGCCGCGTTGGAGATGGTCATCTCCGAGACCACCGACGTCGAGGTGGTCGGCGAGGCCGCCACCGGCATCGACGCCGTCCGGCTCGCCGCCGAACTGCGGCCCGACGTGGTGGTGATGGACCTGCGCATGCCCGGCATGGACGGCATCGAGGCCACCCGCCTGGTCACCTCCGGCCAGGGGCCGACCCGCGTCGTCGTGCTCACCACCTTCGACGACGACGACCACGTCTACGGCGCGCTGCGCGCCGGTGCATCCGGCTTCCTGGTCAAGGACATGGCCCTCGACGACATCCTCGGCGCGATCCGGGTGGTCGCCGCCGGGGACGGGCTGATCGCGCCAAGCGTCACCCGCCGGCTGATCGCCACCTTCGCCGGGCAGTGCGCCCCCGCGGCCGTGCCGCCGCCGGTCGCCGCCGCCTCGCCGCGGCTCGGCGCCATCACCGACCGCGAGCGCGAGATCCTCACCCTGGTCGGCCGAGGCCTGTCCAACACCGAGATCGCCGAGGAGCTGGTCCTCAGCATCGCCACCGTCAAGACCTACGTGACCCGGCTGCTGGCCAAGCTGGACGCCCGCAACCGGGTGCAGCTGGTCATCCTCGCCTACGAGTCCGGCCTGGTCGGCGCAGCCCCGTGAACCGGGCGCGACCGCTCAGCGCCTGAGTGCCACCCCGCCGTACATCGCGATGTCCTGTACGCTCCGCGGGTCGCGCTTCTTCGTCCATCAGCCGGCGGCCCTCGCGGACGTCCTTCGCCGAAGGCGGCGTGGGGAGTGTCATGAATTAGGTGTCTTCCTCCCCGAAGGAGTCACCTGATGAGCACGATGACGGATCACCTGATCGAGACGGCGGGCGGCGTGTCGC
>NZ_JBHVFE010000127.1:0-20024 GCF_042801945.1 Kitasatospora sp. NPDC057542 | reverse complement strand
GCGCCGGGGTGGGCGCGGGCGCCGGGTCGGCGGGTCGGTGGGTCGGCGGGTCGGTGGGTCGGAGGGGTCAGGAGGGGAGGTCGAGGACCAGGCCGGGCACGATGAGGTCCGGGTCCTCGCCGACGGTGGCGCGGTTGAGGTCGTAGAGCGCGGGCCAGCCGCCGGGGACGCGCAGGCGCTCGGCGACCTCGGAGAGGGTGTCGTTGTCGCGGACGGTCCAGGTGCCGGCCTCCGGCCTGCGCCGGGCCGGCTCGGTGACCACGGGTGCGGCCCTGGCCGGCTCGGGTGCCGCGGGGGCGGCCGCCGGGGGCGGCAGGACGGCCTCGCGGCCCTTGCTGCGGGCGGAGCGGGCGCCGCAGACCGGCCAGGGAGAGAGACCGCGGCGCTCGGCGAGGTGCTGGGCGACGGCGATCTGCTGCTCACGGGTGGCGAGGTCGGCGCGCGGGGCGTAGGCGAGGCCGCCGTTCGCCCGCCAGGTGGACTGGTCGAACTGGAGGCCGCCGTAGTAGCCGTTGCCGCTGTTGACGCGCCAGTTACCGTTGCTCTCGCAGGCCGCCACGCGGTCCCAGTCGTACGAGCCGCCGCTCGCCCTTCCGGGGTCGGACCCGCTGCCGCGGCCCGGTGGCGCGGCGTGGGCCGCTGGGGCGGCGAGGGCCACGGAGAGGGCGCAGAGCGCGGTCGGGACGATGTGGCGCAGACGATCGGTGGCAAGCATCGGCGGCTCTCAGACTGGGGAACAGGACCGGCGCCGTCCGCGGACGGCGCACTCCCACCGACGCACACCGGACGGCGCGTTCCGGGTCCGACACGTCCGACAGGTCACCCGCACGGCGGCCCGGGACCACCCCGGTGGCCCGCGGCCGATCGGCAGTACTCCTCGTGACCCGCCGCAGTCCCCGCTGATCCACAGTGGCCACGTCTCTCGAATGAGGGTGCGAACGATGACGGTCGATCAGGGCGCCATACGGGCCGAGTTGGGCGTGATCGGCGGCTCGGGGCTCCACGCGCTGCTGGACGAGGTGACCGAGGTTCGGGTCGACACGCCGTACGGGCCTCCGAGCGACGCGCTGTTCCCGGGCGAGGTGGCCGGCCGCCGGGTCGCCTTCCTGCCCCGGCACGGGCGTGGTCACGGTCCGCCGCCGCACCGGATCGACTACCGGGCCAACCTCTGGGCGTTGCACGCGCTGGGCGTGCGGCAGGTGTTCGGGCCGTGCGCGGTGGGCGGCCCTGGCGGCGGCCCGCGACACGGCCTGGGAGCCGGTGGACGGCGGCACCCTGGTGGTGATCGAGGGGCCGCGCTTCCCGGCCCGCGCCGAGTCCCGCTGGTTCTCCGCCAACGGCTGGTCGGCGGTCGGTATGGCCGGGCACCCGGAGGCCGTGCTGGCGGGTGAACTCGGGCTCTGCTACACGTCGTTGGCGCTGGTGACGGACCACGGCGCGGGGGTGTGGAGCGGGGACGGGGTCACCTGCGCGGAGGTGCTGGAGGTCTTCGTGGGGAACGCCGACCGGCTGCGCACGGTGCTGTTCAAGGCGTTGGAGAGCCTGCCCGCCGAGCGGGACTGCGTCTGCTCGCACACCCTGGACGGAGTCACCGTCGGCCTGCCGGGCGTCCTCGGCGGCTGAGCCTCCGTCGGGCAGCACGCCCGGCCGTCCTCAACGAGCCATCCGAGCAGGGTGGTTCAGGATCCGGTGGCCACCGGGAGGTCGGCCAGGCGCCACTCCAGCATGCCGTCGTCGAGCCGGACCGCCCGGCGTCCGTGGGCGGCGAGCAGGCGGACCGCGTCGTAGGCCAGCACGCAGTACTCGCCGCGGCAGTAGACGACCACCTCGGTGTCCGCGGGCAGCTCGTCCAGCCGCTCGGCCAGCTCGTCGACCGGGATGTTGAGCGCGCCGGGGATGTGCCCGGCCAGGTACTCCTCCACCGGGCGCACGTCCAGCACGAGCACCTCGCCGGCCTCGGCGCGGGCGCGCAGCTCCTCGTTGCCGACCTCCTGCGCGCCGTCCTCGCCCAGATAGGCGTCCAGTGCGGGCGGCACCGCGGCCTGGTGGCGCTCGGCGACCCTGCGCAGCAGAGCGAGCAACTCGCCGACGTCCGGGCCGGAGAGTCGGTAGTGGATGCGGACGCCCTCGCGCCGGGTGGCGACGAAGCCGGCCTGCTTGAGCGCCTGGAGGTGGGCCGAGGCGGTGGTCAGGTTCAGCCCGGCCGCCTTGGCCAGCGCGTCCACGGTGCGCTCGCCCTGGGCGAGCAGGTCGAGCAGCTCCAGGCGCTTTCCGCTGGCCAGGGCCTTGCCGCTGGCCGCGAACGCGTCGTACAGCTGCGCCTTCGCTTCGCTCATGGCCATCGCGTCCTCCTGCCCGATGCTCCGGAGCCCTTTGTCCAAGGTTCCATGGAATAGCGTACCGGACCTGCCTCGACGGGTGTTCTCCGAGCTCAGGGCAATCTTCCATAAATCCATGGAATATTGTCGAAAGCGTCGGCCGCTGCAACCGGGCGAGACCGTACCCGTCATCACAGGAGGACCGATGAGCACCACGCCCCCCGGCGCACCCGCCCGCGAGCTCGGGGGTGAGGCAGTGCGCGAGGCCGCCCGCCCGGTGCGGCTCGGCCTGCGGGAGAACTGGCTCCAGTTCACCCTGCTGGTCGTGGTCACCGCCACCGTCGGCGGCCTGGTCGGGCTGGAGCGCACCACCGTGCCGCTGATCGGCTCCGAGGTCTTCCACCTCACCAGCGACCTCGCCGTCTTCTCCTTCGTCATCGCCTTCGGCGTCACCAAGGCCCTCACCAACCTCGCCGCCGGTGCGCTGACCGCCCGCTTCCGCCGCAAGCAGCTGCTCGTCGCGGGCTGGCTACTCGGCATCCCCGTCCCGTTCGCCCTGGCCTGGGCGCCCGCCTGGGGCTGGATCGTGGCCGCCAACGTGCTGCTCGGCATCAACCAGGGCCTCACCTGGTCGATGACCGTCAACATGAAGATCGACCTGGTCGGCCCGGCCCGGCGCGGGCTCGCCACCGGCCTCAACGAGGCGGCCGGCTACGCCTCGCTCGGCGTGACCGCGCTGCTCACCGGCTACCTCGCCACCTCGTACGGGCTGCGGCCGGCGCCCGAGCTGATCGGCGTCGTCTTCGTCGTCGCCGGACTCGCGCTCTCCCTCGCCGTCCGCGACACGGCGGCGCACGTCGCGCTGGAGCTCGCCCGGCACCCCGGGGCCGCTCCGGGCCCCGCGACCGGGCCCGGTCTGTGGCAGACCTTCGCGCACACCTCCTGGCGGGACCGCTCGCTGCGCGGCGCCAGCCAGGCCGGCCTGGTGAACAACCTCAACGACGGCCTCACCTGGGGCGTCTTCCCGCTGCTGTTCACCGACCACGGGCTCGGCCTCGCCGCGATCGGCCTGATCAAGGGGCTGTACCCGCTGGTGTGGGGCCTCGGCCAGATCCCCACCGGTCACCTGGCCGACCGGATCGGGCGCAAGCCGCTCATCGTCACCGGCATGCTGGTCCAGGCCGCCGGCCTCGGCCTGGCCCTGGTGCTGCTCGACCGTCCGCTGCCGGCCGGCGTCGTCTCGGCGGTGCTGCTCGGGCTCGGCACCGCGATGGTCTACCCGGCGCTGATCGCCGCCGTCTCCGACCACGCCCACCCGAGCCGACGGGCCAACGCGCTCGGTACCTACCGGTTCTGGCGCGACATCGGCTACGCGGCCGGCGCCCTGCTCGCCGGAGTCCTCGCCGACGCACTCGGCCTGAACGCCACCATCGTGGCGGCGGCCGTGCTCACCGCGGCCTCCGGGCTGCTCGCCGCCCGGCTGATCAGCGACAAGGTCGCGCACTGAGGGGCCCCGGCCATCCGGCGTTCACCTGTCGTTCGCCGTCCGCACGGGCGTGATCCGGCCGTGCGGTTCGGCTGCCGTGGAGCAGCGGTGCGGTCGGCGGGGGTGACGGAGGCGCCGTGCCGGGTGCGGCCGCTGACCGGGCGTCAGGCGGAGCGGTTGTCAGTGCGGGGTGAGACGGTACGGGCCTGGGTGCCACGCAGGGGAACAGGCGACCGGGGAGGCGAATGTGAGCGGGGAACCGACCATCGATTGGGAGCCGCAGTACCGAGGCGCCTACTCGAATCCCCAGGCCGCCGAGTGCTACGAGCGGTTCGTCACCACCTTGGACGCGGAGTGGTTGACCGCCCTGAAGGGGCTGGCCCAGCTCGAGAGCACGCAGGCGGGGGACCTGCACGCGCTGGCGTCGGCCTACCTGGTCGCGGGGCGGCCCACGGAGGCGGTCCCGCTGCTGGAGTTCCTGGTGTTCCTGCAGCCGGAGGAACCGGGCGTGCGGTGCGACCTCGCCTACGCCTACGCCCGGATCGGCAGTGCGGACCGGGCGTCACGGGAGCTGGAGCGCGTTCTCGCTGCCCACCCCGGATGGCCCGCGGCCGTCCGGCAACTCGCCGACGTCCGGGCCTGGTTGCGGTGGCACGAGGACACCGTGGACCTCCTGCGGCAGCAGGCCGACGTCTTCACCCTGCTGACCTCCGACGGGGCCGCCGACACGACCCGGTACCTCGCCCTGGCGAAGGTGCTGTACCAGCTGGCCACGGTCCCGCGCAGCGGCGTGGACTGGCCGGACGTCGTGAGCGTCCTGGAGCGGGCCCACCACCTCGACGGCGGTCACGAGCAGGTGCTGGAACTCCTCGCGGCGGCGAGCTACCACGCGGGAGCCGAGGCACAGTGGCACGTCGCGCTGTCGGCGCTGGAGCGGGTCGCCCCCGGGTCCGAACACCTCGACCACTGGCGGTCGGTCCCGCCCACCCCCGCTCCGAACCCGGACCGGCTGCTCGCGACCGCCTCCTCCGAAACCGCTGACGCCCACGGCGCCCTCCGGGACCTCCGGTCGAGCTACCGGGCGGCTCCGAACAACCCGGACATCCAGCGCTGCCTGGTGCAGGCGGAGGCCGGTCTCGGAAACGTGGCCGAGGCGCTGTGGCTGGCCGAAGGCCTCGCCGCCACCGACGGGCTCGACTTCTACGCGCACGGCGCCCTGATGACGGCCTACGGGATCATCGGGGACGGACGGGCGCGGCGGCACCTCGCGGCGGCCCTGGAGCTCGCGCCGGACCAGGACGCGAGGGTCGAACTCCTGGCCCAGTACGACGCGCTGATCGAGGACTGACGCCGATCCGGGGCGGCTCGGCCGCCGGGGGTGATCCCGACGCCGTACCGCGAACTACGCTGGCGGGCATGGACTGGCTCGATCGGGTGGCGCGGCTGAGGCGCTGGACGAACAACGGCGTTCGTGCGCCCCACAAGCCGCTGCTGCTGCTCTACGCCCTCGGCAGCCACCAGCGGGACGCGGACGGCGAACTGCGGTACAGCGCGGTGGAGGCGGAGCTGAAGGGGCTGCTCGCCGAGTACGGGCCGTCGCACGCCACGACTCCCGCGTACCCGTTCCACCACCTGGTCAGCGACGGGGTGTGGGAGGTCCGGACCGATCAGGGGCCGGGGAGCCCCGGCAGCGGGGTCGGGCTTCTCCGGTCGAGCGGGGCCACCGGCAGACTCGTGCCCGAGCTGCGGACGGCGCTCGGTGAGGAGCCGGCGCTGCTGGGGCGGATGGCCAGGGTCCTGCTGGACGCACACTTCCCGACGTCCCTGCACGCCGACCTCTGCGAGGCGGTCGGCCTCGACCTGGAGCGGGCCGAGGCCGGCATCGTGCGAGGGGCCGACACCGCGGCCCGGCGGCAGCGCGACCGGCGGATGCGTGAACTGATACTCACCGCCTACGAGTTCCGGTGCGCGTTCTGCGGCTACGACGGAGCGCTCGGGGCGAGCGCGGTCGGACTGGAGGCCGCGCACGTGCGCTGGTGGTCGCACGACGGGCCGGACGAGGTCGACAACGGCCTGTGCCTGTGTTCGCTGCACCACAAGCTCTTCGACAAGGGCGTGCTGGGGCTGGGGGAGGGCCGTCGCATCCTGGTCTCCGACCGCTTCGTCGGCCGTAGCGAAGCCAGCCGCCGGCACGTGCTCGCGCTGTCCGGACGCCCGGTCATCGGCCCGCAGCCGGGCCGACCGCCGGTCGCGAACCGGCACCGGGAGTGGCATGCGCGGCAGGTGTTCCACGGCGTTCCCCGCGAACCGGTGCACCGGTCACGGTTCGCGTAGGCGGGCTCTTCCGGACGGTCGACGATCACTCCTGGATCCACCGGTCGCGGTTCGTCGCGGCCTCTGCGAGACTTGTCACGATCTGATCACTGACAGTGACGGTTGTGTATCGCGCGGCGATATCCGGTGAAAAGAGTGGGATCTTGTCCGATATCCAGGCGTTCGACGTCATCATCGTCGGCTCCGGGGCTGCGGGTGGAATGGCGGCGCACGAGCTCTGTGCGGCGGGCGCTCGCGTCCTGATGCTGGAAGCGGGCCGGGACTACGATCCCGGGACCGAGACGCCGATGTTCAACACGCCGCAGGACGCGCCGCTGCGGGCGGCCTCGACGCCGGACAAGCCGCAGGGCTTCTACGACGCCACCGTCGACGGCGGCTCGCAGATCGCCGGTGAGCCGTACAGCCAGGCGGACCCCCCGAATCCGGACAAGTCGAATCAGTTCAGCTGGTGGCGGCCGCGGATGCTGGGCGGCCGCACCAATCACTGGGGCCGGGTGGCGCTGCGCTTCGGACCGTACGACTTCAAGCCCAAGACCCGTGACGGACTGGGCTTCGACTGGCCGATCGAGTACGCCGACCTGGCGCCGTGGTACGACAGGGCCGAACGCCTCATCGGCGTCACCGGCCTTCCCCACGGTATCGAGAACGCCCCCGACTCCCCGCCCGGCGTCCAGCTCCCGCCGCCGTCCCCGCGCGCCTTCGAGATCGTCCTCGGCCGGGCGTTCGAGCACCTGGGCATGAAGGTGGCGGCGATCCGGGCGGCCGTGCTCACCCGCCCGTTGGACGGTCGCGCGGCGTGCCTCTACTCGACCCAGTGCACCCGCGGCTGCGCCAGCCGCTCCAACTTCCAGAGCACGACCGTTCTCATTCCCCCGGCCCGCGCCACCGGCAACCTCACCGTCGTGTGCAACGCCATGGTGTCCCGGGTCGACGTCGACGCGACCGGGCGGGCCGCCGGGGTCACCTACAACGACCGGGTGACCGGCTCCGCGTTCTCGGTCACGGGGCGGGTGGTGGTGCTGGCGGCGGGGACCTGCTCGTCGGTGCGCATCCTGCTCAATTCGCGAAGCGCCGCGTTCCCCAACGGGATCGGAAACGGCCACGGGCTGGTCGGCAAGTACCTGATGGACTCGGTCGAGTTCTCGCGCTCGTCGCGAATTCCGATGCTCGAAAAACTCCCCGTGCTGAACGACGACGGCATCTTCACCCCGCACATCTACGTGCCGTGGTGGCTGCTGCCCGAGCAGGCCGCCGGGCAGCTCGGGTTCCCGCGCGGGTACCACATCGAGCCGCGCGGGGGCCGAAGGATGCCGACCACCGGCATCGGAAGCCTGATCGACGACGGCAGCGCGACCTACGGCGACGCCCTGCGGGCGGAGGTCCGGCGGAAATACGGCACGGCCGTCACCCTCATCGGCGAAGGCGAGATGATCCCGAACGAGGACTCGTTCTGCGAGCTCGATCCGACGGTCAAGGACACGTGGGGAGTTCCGGCCCTGCGGTTCCACTGGAAATGGGGAGATCCGGAAGTCCGGCAGGTCACGCACATGCACGACACCTTCAACAAGGTCTTCAGCCTGCTCGGTGGCGCGCCGGACACCAGTCCCGTCGCGATGCCGCAGGGCGGCGGAGCGGTGCACGAGGTCGGCGGCGCGCGGATGGGGACCTCGCCGCAGGACTCCGTGCTCGACGCCCACAACCAGTGCTGGGACGTGAGGAACCTGTTCGTCGTCGACGGCGCCGCGTTCGCGTCGAGCCCGGACAAGAACCCCACGCTCACCATCCTGGCCCTGGCCGCACGGAGTTCGGCCCGCATCCTCGAACTGCTGAGGAGCGGCGGGATCTGACCGCGCCGCGCGCCCAACATTCCCGCGGGCACAACCGGATGACGGTACATCGGAATCGAGAGGAAGAGATGGACCAGCACAGTGCCGCCGGGGTCGGTACCGCACCGCAGGGCTACGGCACCGATCCCAACCTCGTGACGCCGCACACGCCTTGGCCGCGCACGCTCTCGGAGCGCGAGCGCGCACTCGTCGCGGCCCTCGCCGACATCGTCCTGCCGGGCACCGCCGAGTATCCGGCGCCGAGTGCGATGGGGATCACCGACTTCTTCGACGACTGGGTGAGCGCTCCCTACAAGACGCAGCAGGGCCACAGGACCGTCATCACGACCGGCCTCGCCACGGTCGACGCGCAGGCGCGGCGCCAGTTCGGGACGGGGTTCGTCGAACTGGAGGGCTCCCGGCAGGCCACGATCGTCGACCAGATCGCGTCGACCACCGCGACGGACCGGAGCTTCTTCACGAGGTTCCGGTCCCTGCTGCTCGCCGGCTACTTCACCTCCGACGTCGGTTTCGAGGCGATCGGTTACGCCGGGAACGTACCGCTGCTCGCTTTTCCGGGCGTCCCGCCGGAGGCGCAGCGCATCATCGACGACGAACTCAGGAAGTTGGGGCTGTAGCGTGAATCCGGTGACCGCGGGCACTCCGCGCATGAAGACCATCAGGGAGTACGTCGAGGCGGGAGTTCTGCCGCTGGACGACCTCAAAGGCGCCCTGCACCTCGCGATGCGGCTGGAATTCGCCACCATCCCGCCGTACCTGTGTGCGCAGTGGTCGGTCAAGGACGACCCGGACCGCACCGAGGGTGTGCTGCACAAAATCGTCAGCCAGGAGATGAACCACTTCGCGCTGGCCGGAAACCTGCTGGCCGCGATCGGCGGCCGGCCGTCGATCGCGCACCCGGAGTTCCTGCCGGCCTATCCGGCCGACGAACTGCCCGGCGGCATTCCGCAGGAGCTTCCGGTCGATCTGAAGCCGCTGGTCAAGGACCAGCTCGCGGTGTTCATGCAGATCGAGTACCCGGAGTTCCCCCCGGTCGCCCTGCGGGCCGGGCGGCCGCCTGCCACGATCGGCGCCTTCTACGACACGATCATCCAGACGTTCCAGAAGCTTGAGCCGGCGATCGACCCGAAGGCCCACGCGGTGGAGGTGCCATTCGCGAAGCCGATCAGAACCGTCACCGACGCGGTCGACACGATCAACCGGATCAAGAGCGAGGGGGAGGGGACACAGGGCTCGCCCGATCAGCCGCCGGGGGAGGGGGAGGGCGGCCACGCGCACTACTACCTGTTCAAGGAGCTCTACGTCCAGAAGCGGCTGGTCAGGACCGGCGACAAGTGGAGTTTCAGCGGAGCTCCCGTCAACCTGCCGACGGTGTACGACTTCGCGCCCTCCCCGGCCCGGCCGAACCCCTCGACCGAGTTCAACCGCACCCTGTCGAAGCTGCTGGTCGACCTGGAGACGTGCTGGACGTCCGGCGCGCCGCCGAACGTGGCGGCCATGTTCCGGCTTCAGATCCTCGGGCGGGACCTGATCACTCGGGGGATCCGTCCGGAGTTCCGGTGGGATGACGGAGCGGCCTGAGCGAGCCCCCGCCGCAACGGTCGAAGATCAAGCCGGGGCCTTCCTTCGGATCGCAGGAATCCGGGCGCAGCGTCAGCCGGGGAAGATCCGGCCCAGGTGGTAGTGCAGGACGGCGGCCGCCTCCTCCGCCGTCCGCTGCCCGAGCAGCACGCTGAGGCCCAGGCCGGCGGAGACGGCCAGCAGGACGACGGCCTCCTGCCGGGCGTCGAGCCGCTGATCGGCGTCCCCGGCCTGCTGGGCGGCGGTGAGCCGGGCGACCAGGAAGGCCTCCATCTCGTCGGGTGCCGCCAGGAACGGCTGCCCGGCGAGCGCCGGGTCGGTGACGGAGAGCACCGCGTACTCGGTGTAGATGAGGTGGAAGGCCCGACTCTCCTCGTCGGTGGGGACGGCCTCCAGCAGCACCGCCTCGATGATGCCGCGCGGGTCGGTGGTGGCGCCGGTCGCGCGCACGCGCTGCTGGACCCGTTCGCCCATGCGGGTGGCCAGGCGGGTCATGGCGGCGAGCAGCAACTGTTCCTTGGTGTCGAAGTAGTACTGCACGAGGCGCACTGAGACGCCGGCCTCGATCGCCACGGAGCGCATGGTGACGGAGTGCAGGCCGCTGCTCGCCGCCGAGCGGAGCAGGGCGTCGATGATGTGTGCCCGCCGCTCCTCGTGATCCACCAGCTTCGGCATCGGGTTCCTTCCGGATATTTTTGTGGTACAACCATACCATCAAAGTCGGGAGGGATCATGACCAGGACCAGCGTCGGGCACTTCGTCAGCGAGGAAGCCCGTACGAAGTTCCTTGCGGCGTACGACCGGGCGATGGAGCTCTGGCCGAGTCCGCGCCAGGAGCTCGATGTCGAGACCGCGTACGGGACCGTGCACGTGCACCGCTACGGTGCGACGACCGGTGAGCCGATCGTCCTGCTGCACGGCCACGCCGGGCACCCGTCCAACTGGTACCCGCAGATCGCCGCCCTCGGCGAGCGGCACCCGGTCTACGCGATCGACACCCTGGACGACCCCGGCCGCAGCGTGCAGCGCGCCGTCGCGGCCGGGTCGGAGGAGAACGCGGCCTGGCTGGGGGAGGTGCTGGCCGGCCTCGGGGTGGAGCGGGTGCACCTGGTCGGGGTCTCGTACGGTGGCTGGCTGGCCCTCAACCAGGCCATCCACGCGCCCGAGCGGCTCGCCTCGGTGGCGTCGCTCGACCCGGGCGGGATCGAGAAGGTCCCCGCGCGGTTCTACGTCCACATGATCGGCGGCCTGTTCGGGATGCTCGCCCCGCGCCCGCTCCGTCCCGCGGTCGGGCGGCTGCTGGCCAACCCGGCGCTGAGTGCGCCGCGCGAGATGATCGCGCCGCTGATGCTCGCGATGCGGAGCTACAAGCCGAGCAGTCGCCCGCCGGCCCGGCCTTTCACGGACGAGGAGTTGGCGTCGATCCGGCTGCCCGCGCTCGTCCTGGTGGGCAGGCGCAGCGCGTTGCTGCGGCCGCGCCAGGTGGTGGAGCGGGTCACGCGGCTGATCCCGGGTGTGCGGGTGGAGATCGTCGAGAAGGCCGGGCACGGACTCAACCTGGAGCAGCCGGAGGTGGTGAACGAGCGGCTGCTGGACTTCATCGGCGATGTCGGGCGCGTCCAGCTGTAGACGTGCGGCGGTGTCGGTACTGCTGCCGTGAGGCTCAGGCGTCGGCGCGAGCACCTGACGACGTGACTCACGCGGAGTGCGGTTCCCGGCCCGTGCCCCGGGCGTCCTGGGGCGCGGGCCGCGCGCCTGTGTGCGTGAGAAGTCGGACAGGCCGACTTCTCACGCACTCCACCGGGCGGGCTCAGGCGGCCGATCGCAGTGCCGTGGCCGCCCTCGCCTCGTCGTAGCGGCGCAGGACGAGGTGGGCGACGGCCGGGTGGGCCGCCAGTGGGGCGCTGGTCCACCGTGCCGCCGTGGTGGCGGCGCGGCGGGCGAAGAAGCCGGGGGAGAGGAGGTAGGAGGCAACGGCGATCCCGGGGCGGCCGGCGGCCTGGAGGGCAGCGACGGCCTGGTGCGGAGTGGGTGCGGCGGCGGACAGGTGGGCGGCGGTGACCGGGCGGCCGAGACGGGTGGCGAGGAGGTCGGCCATCCGGGCGGTGTCGGCGAGTGCTGTCGGGTCGGCGGAGCCGGCGCCGGCCAGCACCACCGGTGCGTGCGATGGGGCGCCGGCCTCGGCGAGGCGGTCCGCGAGGGCCTCGCCGAGCAACGGGTGCGGGCCGAGTGCGGGGGCGAGGTGGCATCGCGGGAGCCCGGCGGCGGCGAGGGCGGCGGGCAGGTCGACGCGCAGGTGGTAGCCGGTGCCGAGGAACAGCGGCACCAGGACCGGGCGCTGGTCGGCGAACTGGGCGAGAGCACGAGCGAGCGACGGCCGGGCGAGGTCCAGGAAGCAGCAGCGGACGGCCAGTTCAGGACGCAGTGAGCGAACAGTCCGCATCAGGGCGCGAATCGATGTGCTCGCCGCCTCATCGCGGCTCCCGTGCGCGACGGCGAGCAGCATCAGCCCGCCGCCAGTCGGTAGCCGCGCTTGGGGACGGTCCGGATCAGCCCCGCGTGTGGCCCCAGTGCGGCCCGCAGCCGGCCGACCGTCGCCTCCACCGCGTGTTCGTCGGCGCTCGCGTCCGGCCAGGCGGCGCGCAGGAGTTCGGCGCGGCTGAGTACCCGGCCGGGCCGTTCGGCGAGCGCCCGCAGGACGGGGGCGCCATCCGCGCCGGCGCCACGACGGCCCGGACCGGCGTGGTGGTCGGCGGCGGGCTGCTCGGCCTGGAGGCGGCCGGCGCGCTGCGGGCCGGCGGACTGGACACCCACGTGATGGAGTTCGCGTCCCGGCTGATGGCCGTCCAGGTGGACGACGGCGGCGGCACGGCGCTGTCGTCAACGCCCCCGGCACCCCCGACCCCGCCGTGACCTTCGTCCCCGAACGCGGCCAGATCCGCCCGGCCCGCCCCGGCGAGACCGGCCGCACCCTCACCACCCTCAGCTCCCCGGTGCTCGTCGCCGGGCCCCGACCGGAGGTGCTCACCCCGTGACCGTACAGATCCACGACGGCACCCGCTGGCAGACCGTCTGCGCCCTCACCGACCTCCAACCCGGCCGCGGCGTCGCCGTGCTGCTCCCCGAAGCCGGACAGGTCGCACTCTTCCGTGACGGCTCCGACGGGCTGTACGCCGTCGACAACCTCGACCCGTTCAGCGGCGCCCCCGTCCTCGCCCGCGGCCTGCTCGGCAGCCGCGGCGACCGGCCGACGCTCATCTCGCCGATGTACAAGCAGGTCTACGACCTCACCGACGGCCGCTGCCTGGACGAGGGCACCGCCCCCGACGGCGCGCCCGCCGTACTGCGGCGCTGGCCGGTGCGGGTCGCGGCCTGCGGAGGTGCGCAATGAGCCTCGCCGTCGAGCCCGGGACGCCTGCCCCGCCGGCCGGTTGGGACCCGGAGGACGAGGAGTTCTGGGCGCGCAGTGGAGCCCGGATCGCCCGGCGGAACCTGGTGTTCTCCGTGCTCTCCGAACACATCGGCTTCTCGGTGTGGAGCCTCTGGTCGGTGCTGGTGCTGTTCCTCGGCCCCGAGTACCACATCGACACCGCGGGGAAGTTCACCCTCACCGCGCTGCCGACCGCACTCGGCGCGCTGCTGCGGCTGCCGTACACCTTCGCCGTCGCCCGCTTCGGCGGACGCACCTGGACGGTGGTCAGCGCACTGCTGCTGCTCGTGCCCACCGCGCTCGCGGCCCTGGTGCCGGAGCCGGGCGTCCCCTACGGCACGCTGCTCGCGGTCGCCTGTTCCTGGCCGGGTTCGTCGCCCTGTTCGTGCTCAGCGGGATCGGCAACGGCTCGACGTACAAGATGATCCCGGCGCACTACCAGGCCGTGGCCCGGGCAGCCGTCGCGGCGGGGGCCGACCCGGCTGCCGCCGAGGCCGACTCCCGGCGCCGGTCCGCGGCGCTGATCGGGCTCGCGGGCGCGGTCGGGGCGTTCGGCGGGGTGCTGGTGAACCTGGCGTTCCGGCAGTCGTTCCTGGCCGGCGGGAACGGGGACGCGGCGTACGCGGGGTTCCTGGCGGCGTACGCGGGTTGCTCGGTGCTGACCTGGGCGGTCTGGCTCCGGCGGCGGTGACGGGGGCTCTGGGCTGTCGGTATGACGTTCGCGACGGTCCGGCGCGCGGGTTCCCGGTCGGGCGGCTAGCGTCGGCCGCAAGCACGTTCTCGGACCAGGAGGTTGCAGTGCAGCGGTGGATCACCCTGACGGTACTCATGTCGGCCCTCACCGGTCTCACCGGCGGCGCCATACCCGCCCGGGCCGACGACTCGGACCCCGCCGCCACCAGCGTCACCCTCGGTGGCGCCGGCATCGACCCCAAGCTCCCCGGCCGGGTCCGGGTACAGGTCGACTACCTCTGCTCGGTCGCGGACGAGGCCCGCTCGCTCACCGTCTCGGTGGAGCAGAAGGACCCCGAGGACACCTCCTCCATCGCCTTCGGCTCCAACCGGACCGCGGAGGCGGACGTGATCTGCGACGGGACGCCGCAGCAGCGGCAGATCGTCGTCCAGTCCAAGACCACCAACTGGCTCCCGGACGTCGACGCCGTCCTCACCGCCACCGTCTCCAACATCGGCGCCACCCCGCCCGCCGCCGCCGACGCCAAGCGGGTCGCGCTCACCACGGCCTGATGCGCCCGCTCCTCGGCACCGCCGCCCTCCTGCTGCTCGCAGTCGGTCCCGTCCTGACCGGCTGCGTCAGCTCGTTCGTGGTGCCGGGCCCGGAGGAGGCCACCAGCTCCGTCGCGGTGCCCTCCGTGCCGTCCGCACCGGTTCCGTCGCCCAGCCCCTTCACCGGGACGGTGACGATCCGCGACTTCTCCTTCGAACCGGGCGACTTCACCGCCGCCCCGGGCGCCGTCGTGACCGTGACCAACACCGGCACCACCGCCCACAGCCTCACCGCCCAGGACGGCGGCTTCGACACCGGCGCGATCGCCCCCGGCGCCACCGCCACCCTCACCGCCCCCACCCAGCCCGGCGCGTACTCCTACCTCTGCACCTTCCACCACTTCATGCGCGGCATCCTGACCGTGGCCTGAGGGGCGATTGCCCTACGCTCGTGCCCCGCACGCGGGGGCGCCCTCGCCCGGGTCCCCATAGTCGAGCCCTCCTGACCGCCGAATCCGCCCGTGAACAGGGCTGCTGCAACCCGCCTCCTTGTTCTACAGTTCTGTAGAACTAAACGGGGCGACGATCGGGGACGAGCATGGACAGGCCGCTTCGGCTGCCGCAGCAGGATCGGGCGGACTTCGAGACGGAGCTCGGGCGGGCGCTGGCGGCCCCGCAGGTACGGGCGGCGTTGCGGGCGAGCGGGGAGGATGCCCGGGGCGTGGAGCGGTTGCGGCGGACGGCGCGGGAGAACGCGGAGTTCGTGCTGGCCGCGGCGGCGCCGGAGTACGAGCGGTACGCGGCGCTGCGGGCGGATGCGGACGCGGTGGCGCGGCTGCCGGTGGGCGCGCCGGCCCGGGAGCGGGCGTCGGGGTGGTGGGGCGTGCTGGGGGTGGTCGTGCCGATCATCGCGGTGACGGCGGCGGTGATCTTCCTGCTGCTGGGCTCCCTGTTGGGGCTGGTCGAGGACCTGGAGGTGCTGGCGCACGCGCTGGTGGAGGCCGGGTGGGTGTCGGCCGGGGTGGGCGCGGTGAGTCTGCTGGTGGGTGGGCTGGGACTGCTGGGGGCGGCCCGGTCGAGGGGATCGGAGGCCGGGGAAGCGGCGGACGGGCCGGGGGAGTTGCCGCTGGCGCGGGACGCCTGGCGGTCGGCGCTGGCGGAGCGCGGGCTGGTGCCGTACCTGGTGTCGCAGGCGAACACGGCGCCCGATCGGCGGCGCTGATCCGGTCGGCCGGCGCTGATCAGGCCCGATCGAGTCTCGCCGAGCGGGCGGCGTCGACCAGGAGCTGGGCGGCGTCCGGGGGGATGGCCAGGCGGCGGGCGATCCAGGGGGCCGGGCGGCCGGTCCGGGCGAGCATCCAGGCGGAGTACAGGTGGCCGAGCTGGGGTGCGTCCTCGGCGAGCAGCAGGGGGCGGACGGCCTCCATCGGGAAGCCTTCGAGGGCGCGGGCGCTGTACTCGCGGCCGTTCGGGCCGAGCGGGGGGAGCGGGAGGGGTCGGCGGAGGTCGATCCAGCGGCTGAGCAGGACCGCGCCGACCGCCAGCAGGCCGGCGCCGGAGGCGCCGATCAGGATGCCGCCGATGACGGGGCGGTCCTCCTCCTCGGCCATGCCGAGGGCGATCTCCTCCAGGACGAGCAGGCCGAGCACGGTGAGCAGCACCGCGGCCTCGGCGGGGCGCGGGTGGGTCCGGGACGTCGTCATGCGGAACCTCTTCCTCGGCGGGGTGGCCGGGGGTTTCGGGCGGGCGCGGCGATTCACCTTCCGTACAACGGCGGTGAGCGGCCCGGGGCACGCGTCGCGGCTCAGGCGGTGAAATCGCGGATCTGAATTGACGAATCGTCAAGAAGGCGATGTGGAAGGATGGTTGGCCTTCTGCCGGAGGTTCGGACCGCACCTCCTTCCGGTCGGGCGCGCCTGTGCGGTGCGATCGTCGACGGGGTGGGAGCCCGGCTGCGGGCGGGCTCCGGGTCAGCATAGCTCGGGCATGCCAACCTCGACAGGATTGTCGAAGTTGCGGAACCCCGGCTTGCCGTGGCGCGTCAAGGGGTGCCGGCCCGGCCACTCTGAGTGCCGGGCTCCGATTGCGCGGGCCGGAGGTCCACAGTGGTAGAGGGGCCGCAGTGGTACGGGAGGCCGGGGCCGATGGGACTCACCAGTCACAAGCTGCTGGCGCTGGTGGCACTGCTCGCGGTGCTCACGGTGCTCGGCACGCTCCGGGTCTGGCCCCGGCTCGCCGTCCGGAGCTGGCCCGCGATGTTCCTGCGGCTCGGCACCATCGCCGTCACGCAACTGGCCCTGCTGGCCCTGCTGGGGCTCGCCGTCAACGACTACTTCGTCTTCTACAGCAGCTGGTCCGACCTGCTCGGGCACGAGCACGGTACGGGCGTGATCCACACGACGGGCGGAGGCGTCGGCGCGGGTCCGGTCGGCGTACAGGTCCTGGGCAGGGCGGACATCACCGGCGCGGGGGCGGTCAACCGCGATCCGGCCCGGATCGGCCGGCTGGAGCAGGTCCGGCTGCCCGGCAGCACGACCGGGCTCAGCAGCGACGGCTACGTCTACCTTCCGCCCCAGTACTTCCAACCCGGCGGTGGGGCACGGCACTTCCCGGCCGCGATGGTGCTGACCGGCTTCCCCGGCGACGCCACCAACCTGGTCACCAAGCTCCGCTACCCGGCCACCGAACTCGACCTGCTGCGCACGGGGGCGATGAAGCCGACCGTCCTGGTGCTGATGCGTCCCTCGCCGACCATGCCCCGGGACAGCGAGTGCGAGGACATCCCGAACGGGCCGCAGGCGCAGCGCTACTTCACCACCGACGTGCCCGCCGACCTGCGGGCCTCCTACCGGGTGCTGGACGGAACGGGCAGCCTGGGCATCGTCGGTGACTCGACCGGCGGCTACTGCGCGGTCAAGCTGGGCATGGAGCACCCGGAGACCTTCTCGGTGGCGGTCTCGCTCTCCGGCTACTTCAAGGCGGCGGAGGACGCCACGACGGGTGACCTCTTCGGCGGCAGCGCACAGCGCCGTGCCGAGGCGGACCTCGACTGGCGCCAGGCCCACCTGCCGATGCCGCCCCTCGCGGTGCTGCTCGCGGGCAGCAAGCAGGACGGCAGCACCTACGCCGACGCCAGCGCCTTCGCCGCCGCTGCCCGCCCGCCGCTCGTGGTCGTCCAGGAGACGGTCGACACGGGCGGCCACAACTTCACCACCTGGGACCGGCTGATCCCGCCCGCCCTCGGCTGGTTCAGCGCCCACCTGCGCGACCCGGCGTAGCGTCCGGGGCGCGCGGGCGGGCGCCGGCGGAACGGCCGGCCGGCAGGGCGTCCTCAGCGGGTCGGCAGGGTGGCGTCAGCGAGCCAGGAGGGGCAGCGGCGCGCCGGTGCGGGCCGGGAGTTCGAGGCGGGTGAGAAGGGCCGAGGGCGAGACCTCGACCACCCGGCAGCCGGCCCGGTGGCGGCAGTGGCGGGCGACCGATCCGTGCCGCAGGCGGTCCAGACGGCGGCGGGTGGCGGCGCCGAGCACGAGCAGGTCCTCCGGGCCGGTGACGGCGCCGACCAGGGCGGGGCCGGGCTCGGCGTTGACCACCAGGGGGTGGACGACCAGGCCGGACGGGTAGCCGCCGTAGGCCTGCTCGAAGGCGACGTCGAGGCGCCGGCGGGCGGCGTGCTCCGGTTCGGAGACCGGGCGCAGGTCGTCCCGCTCGTTCGCGACGGTCCAGGCGGCGACGGGCACCAGCACCGCCTGGTTCCGGGCCGCCTCGCCGACGGCGTGGTAGAGGGCGGCCAGACTGCTCAGCGATCCGCTCAGGCCGACGATCACTCGGGTGGTCCCGGTCATGGCCGTTCGCCTCCGTCTCTCCGGCAGGCTCTCCATCGGGCGCTGCCGGGTCGGTGCTCCTCGCTTCGGACGACACCAGTGAACCCCGGAACGGACCGCTCCGTACCGCCTCTGACGCCACCATGACGCAGGCTGCACACATCTTGACGGCCTTCTGACAGACCCGTCGGGGTCTCTCGGCCCAGGCCCGGAACGAACCGGACCAGCAGGTCGATCGCCTCGATGCCGAGGAACCCACTGTCAGAAGGGCGTCAAGGACGGCGGCCGGGACGTACGCCATGCGTCAAGGACGGGTGCGGTCGGACTGCGGAGGGGCTCCACTGGAGGGAGCAGCCGAACGGCACACGTCCGGCCGTACGGCCCACGACCCGGAGGGACCCCGCCATGACCGACACCGCCCTTGCCGTCGAACAGCCGCTGCGACCCGTGATGCGGCTGGTCGATCGCCGGGCCGCCGCGCCGCAGCCGCCGCAACGGACCCCGGAGCCCGCCCCCGCCCACGACCGAAGCCGCCCGGCGCACTGCCGCATCGCGATGCAGTTCGAAGACTGACCCGAGGAGCCCCGCCATGACCCAGCTCATCGCCCGACCTGCCCTCACCGCCCCCACCGCCTGCGCCGACGCCCTCGGGCGGACCCTGGCCGGTCTCGGCGCGGCCCGGCCGCGGCCGCGAGGTCGTGGTCGGCGGGGTGGGGCTGGCCGAGGCCGCCGAACGGTTCGGTACCCCGCTGTACGTGCTGGACGAGGCCGAGGTCCGGGGGCGAGCCCGGGCGTACCGGCGGGCGCTGCCGCACGCCGAGGTGCTGTACGCGGCCAAGGCCTTCCTGTGCAGCGCGATGGCCGACTGGGTGGAACAGGAGGGGCTGGGCTTGGACGTCTGCTCGTCGGGCGAGCTGTGGCTGGCGGTCTCGGCCGGCTTCCCGGCGCAGCGGATCCTGCTGCACGGCAACGCGAAGTCCCCGGAGGAGCTGCGGCTGGCCCGGAGGCTGCGGGTCGGGCGGATCGTCATCGACGGCCCGGCGGAGATCGCGAGGCTGGCCGCGCTGGTGGCCGCCGACACACCGCAGAAGGTGCTGGTCCGGGTGGTCCCGGGGATTGCCGCCGGGCATCATACGGCGGTGCGGACCGGGGTCGGCGGGCAGAAGTTCGGCTTCCCGATCCAGGGTGGCGATGCCGCCGACGCCATCGCCCGGGTGCTCGACCAGCCGGGGCTCGAACTGGCGGGCCTGCACTGCCACTTGGGCTCGCAGATCACGTCGTTCGAGCCCTACCTGCTCGCGGTGGACGCGCTGGTGCGGCTGCTCGCCGAGGTGCGGGAGCGGCACGGCGTGGAACTGCCGGAGCTGGACCTCGGCGGCGGTCACGGCATCCGCTACCTTCCCGTCGGGGACGAGGAGTTGGACCTCGCGGAGTTCGCGGTGCGGGTGACCGACCGGCTGGCGGTGCGCTGCGCCGAGGCCGGGTTGGAGGTGCCCCGGCTGATCGTCGAACCCGGCCGCGCGATCGCCGGACCGGCGGCGGTCGCGGTGTACCGGGTGCTGTCCGTCAAGCACACCGCGGACGGCCGCTGCTTCGCCGCGGTGGACGGCGGCATGAGCGACAACCCGCGTCCGGCGCTGTACGGATCGCCGTACACCGTACGGCTGGTCGGCCGCCGCTCGGAGGCGGGGGAGGCGAGGGTGGACGTGGTCGGCCGGCACTGCGAGGCCGGGGACGTACTGGTCCGGGATGCCGCGCTGCCCGCCGACCTGCGCCCGGGCGACCTGCTGGCGGTGCCGGCGGCCGGCGCGTACCAGCTGTCGATGGCGTCGGGCTACAACCTGGTCGGCCGCCCGGCGGTGGTGGCGGTGAAGGACGGCCGGGCCCGGTTGCTGATCAGGAGGGAGACGGTCGAGGACTTCCGCCTGCGTGAAGTCGGCCGCTGAGGGGGGCGGTTGCGCGAGAAGTCGGCCCGGCCGACTT
>NZ_JBHVFE010000126.1:0-20081 GCF_042801945.1 Kitasatospora sp. NPDC057542 | reverse complement strand
GGGCCCGGACCGCGTTCAGGGCAGCTGCGGGGCGGAGCAGCCGTGGCTCTGGGCGGAGCGGGCGGCGAAGGTGCGCAGGGCCTCCTTCTCCTGGGCGGGGCCGGGTGCACCGACCCGGTTCCCGTCGAACACGGTGTCCACCGTGAAGAGGGCGGTGGCGCCGCCGGGGCAGGTGGCGGTGGCCCAGGCCAGGCCGTCCTTGCCGCCGGCCAGGCCGGTGACCGGGTAGTCGGCGACGGAGGGGAGGACGTCCGCGAACGGCGGGTAGTACGCCCCCAGTCGGAAGCGCGGGGTGTCCTGGCCGGCGTACAGGAAGCAGTCCTCGATCGGGGCGTTCGGGTCCGCGGGCGACTCGGCGGAGATGCCGGGCAGTCCGGCGCAGGTGCCGCTCGCCGCGCCGTCCGGGATCTTGGCGTACCGGGTGTCCGCGGGGACCTCGGTGATCTCCGGTCCGGAGGGCGCGGTGCAGCCCCAGACCCGGGCGGCGCCGTCCGCGGCCCGGGCGGCGATCCGGGCGAACCGGGCCCGCTGGGCCGGGTCGGTGGAGTTGCCCTTGTGGGAGACGCTCTCGACGGTGACCAGCAGGCCTGCGGAGTTCGGGGAAGGGCAGTTCAAGGGGAGGACGGCGGTCGTGCGGAGCCGGCCCTCCAGATCCAGAACCCCCCGGCGGCCGTGGCCGAACGGCATCACCATGGTGGTGGCGAGGTTCGGACGGTCTCGCTGGAGGTCGTGCAGCGCCCTGCCGACCTCGTCGGGTGCCCGGCCGACCCGGACGTTGAGGAAGCCGCCGGAGGGCTTCCCGGCGTTGACCACGGAGCAGGCCGCCAGGCCCTCCGGCGCCTCGGCGTCCTTGCCGCGCACCCGGTCGACCCCGAGCAGGGCCTTGACCTCGGCGGTGTCCACGCTGCCGTGGCAGAGCCCGGCCAGCGAGCGGCCGTCCTGCCAGCGGTCGTACCCGCCGCCCAGGTAGAACACGGCGCCGGCGGCGAGGACCAGCCCGACGGCGGCGGCGACCGGAAGCCGCCACCGCCGACGGGCCCCGCGCGGTTCCGAGGGCTCGGGCGTCACTTGTTCTCGCCCCCGCGGCCGAGCGCGGTGGCGGCGTCGCTGCGGCCGGTGTTGTAGATCGTCCGCATCTGCTGCTCGTCCCAGTCGACGGCGGGAGAGTCCGGGTTGAGGCCGGCCCGCTGCTGCTGCCACTTCTCGACCATGGCGCTGATCCCCTCGTGTCCGCTGCGGCCGTTGGCGCCGGTGAGCGTGTTCGCCTCGATCTTGCCGGCGGCGGCCGCGTTGATCTCCTCGGTGGCGCTCATCTGCCACCCCATGATCCCGCTGCCGAGCAGGCTCTGCGCCACGTCCGCGACCCCCGGAATCGGGACCAGCTTCAGCGGGGCGCCGATGCCCTGGTACATGCCCTTGGCCCGCCAGGCCTCGACCTTGGTGTCGTCGTCGCGCTGGTCGAGGATGGCGTCGGCCTGGACGGCGTCGTACACGCCGAGGGCGACGGAGGAGTTGGCCATCACGCCCTTCCACTCCTTCTCGCCCACGTTCGGGGGGAGTTCGGCGAGCTGCTGGGCGACGTGCACCATCTCGGCCTGCTGGACGACGTGGTGGGACTCGGGGTCGTCGGCGAGGCCGCGCAGGACCCGGATCAGCGAGCCCTTGTCGGTGGCCATCCTGGTCTCCCCGGTGACCGGGTCGACCCAGACGCCGCTGGCGTCCTCGCCCGCGTGATCCTTGGCGGCGCGGTTGGTGCCGGAGAGGATGTCGTGGGTGTCGGAGGCGTAGTCGGCCAGCGCGTTGGCGATCGGGCGCTGCATGCCGGCCGGGAGCTTCTCGTTGCCGATTCCGCCGTCCAGCATGTTGACGGTGTCGCGCATGACCCGGGCCTGGGCCTCGCTGTGGTGCCGGACGGAGTCCTCCTGGCCCGCCCGGTCGCCGGTGGCGGCGGCCTCGATGGCCAGGCCGAGCGAGTGCTGGCCCTGGACGTGCTTGCCGTCGCGGCCCATCTCCTCGGGCCAGCGGCGTTCGTCCAGAAGGTACGTGAGGTGGTCGTTGGTCCGCGGGTCGCCCGGGTCCAGGAAGCGGGTGGAGGCCTGCGGGTTGTGGCTGAGCGACTCCATGAAGCCGACCATCGCGTCGCCGCCGCGCCCGTCGCCGAGGTGGTCCCAGCTCGGCTGGGTCGAGTCGGGAGCCCAGATGAGCTGCGGGTCGGTCTTGGTGGCGCGCTCGAACTTGAGCAGGCTGTCGCCGTAGGAGTTGAGGAAGTCGGTGTCGTACTCGCCGGAGCGCATCAGGCTGCTCATCAGCTGGTAGCCCCGCGGCTGCGGGCCACCGCCCGGGTGGTTGATGACCTGGGGACCGAGCTTGAGCATCTCGTTCTCCCAGTCCTGCATGGGCTTGGAGTGGCTCTGGGTGGCGGTGCCCAGGGTCGCGCCCAGCGAGGCCTGGAGCTTCTTCACGGCCTCGTTGCGTTCCTTGCTGTACGCCCCGAACTTGGCCGGGTCGTTGGCGTCGCGCCAGAACTCCAGCGTGCCCCGCGGGCCGAGCGTGGTGGCGAACTGCTCGGCGAACGCCGGGTCGTTCTTGCGCTTCTCCAGCAGGGCGTTGAGCTTGGTCACCTCCTCGACCGAGAGGTTTCCGCCGCCCTTGCCGGCCAGGGCGAGCGCGTCGGACAGGTCCTTGCGGGCCTCGGCGGCGTCCTTGAGGTTGTGGTAGCCGTTGGCGTTGAACGAGTAGTCGTTCGCGCCGTTCGGGTCCGAGCGCAGTGCCCAGGCGGCGGCCTGGTCCGCGTCGGCGGCCTGCTGGAGCGCTGCTTCGAGGCTGTGGACCAGGTCCTCCACCGCGCGCTTGCGCTGCGGCAGGAAGACCCGCTCGTAGTCCGGGTCGGCCTGGGCGGACTTGTCCTTCAGCAGCGGATGGACGTCGGTGACCTTTCCGGTGCCGTCCACCTGGAGGTGGTTGGCCGGGCCGTCCTCGTCGGCGATCTTCTTCAGCCGGGTCTGGGCGGCGGCGAACTGCTGGGCGGCGTCGGCGAGCAGTCCGCTGATGTCGGCGGACTCCTTGCCGGCGGCGTCGATCTGCTCGGCGGCCTTCTGGATCTGCGCTCGGGCCTGGGTGGCGGCCTCGCCCTCCCAGCCGGCGGCCAGCTTGTTGGCGACCTCGTTGGTCAGCCGGTCCTTCAGGCCGGTGTAGCGGGCCTGGAGGGTCTTCCACTCCTCGGCGGCCGCGTGCAGCGGCTCGAACGTGGCGTTGCGGACGATCGCGTAGCTCAGCACGGTGGTGACCCCCTCAGTTCCCGCCGGACAGGTTCTGCTTGTTGGCGTTCTCGGCCGCCGTGTACTGGTCGGCGGTCTTCCGCAGCCGCTGGGCGAGGTCGTAGAGGAGGTTGCCGAGGGTGGACACCTGGTTGTCCCAGCGGACGGAGCGGTTGCGCAGCTCCGGGCCGGTCTGCCAACTGGTCAGCGACGCATAGGCGTTGGTGGTCTTCTCCTGGGCGTTGTCGTCGACGGTGTGGAAGTTGCCCTTGATCTCGTCGACGGTGCCGGCCCGCGCCTTCAGATCGGCCGGGGTGACGGTCACCTTGCCGCCGCCCCCACCGCCCCCGCTGCCGCCGGCGGAGTTGAGCCGCATGCTCGCGTACCGCTTCCGGTCCTCGTCGTCGAACAGACCGTCCCAGGCAGGATTGTCGGCCAAAACGTCCCCCCGTGTTGGCGTTGTATGAGTGAAGTCTTGGTGCGTGCTTGATGGTTCATCGACCATGACTTGTCAGCGCCGCCGATGGTTCCCGGACCAACGGGTTTCGCCCGGAAGGCCGCAGGCCGCGAACTGTGCCCAGGGCTGGGCGGGTTCGCGGCCTGCGGGGGCCGGTGTGGTGCCGGGCGGGCTCAGGCGGAGGCGGCGTCCAGCAGGGCGGTCTGCGTCGGCGTGAGCTTCAGGGTGGCGCCGGTCAGCAGTGGCGGGAGCTGCTCGACGGTGCGGGCACTGGCGATCGGGGCGGCGACCGTCGGACGGGCGGCGAGCCAGGCCAGGGCGACGGAGGCGGGCTCCACCTCCTGCTCGGCGGCGACGGCGTCCAGCGCCTCCAGCACCTTGGGGCCGCGCGGCTCGGCCAGGTAGCGGGCGGCGCCCTCGGCGCGGGCGCTGTCCACCCCCGCGCCGCCCGGACGGTACTTGCCGGTCAGGAAGCCGGAGGCCAGCGCGTAGTACGGGACGGTGGCGAGGCCGTGCTCGGCGACCACGTCGGCCAGCGGGCCCTCGAAGGTGCTGCGCGAGACCAGGTTGTAGTGCGGCTGGACGGCGACGTACTTCGCCAGGCCCTCGCGCTCGGCGAAGGCCAGCGCCTCGGCGAGCCGCTCGGCGGAGATGTTGGAGGCGGCGACCGCCCGGACCTTGCCCTCGCGGACCAGTTCGTCCAGGGCGGTGACGAACTCCTCGACCGGGGTGTCGTCGTCCCGGTGGGTGTAGTAGAGGTCGATCCGCTCGATGCCCAGGCGCCGCAGCGAGTCCTCGGCCGCGGCCTTGATGGTGGCGGCGCCCAGACCGCTGCGCTCGGCGTGCATGCCGACCTTGGTGGCGATCACGACGTCCTCGCGGTTGCCGCGGCTGCGCAGCCAGTTGCCGATGACGGTCTCGGACTCGCCGCCGGTGTTGCCCGGGGCCCAGGAGGAGTAGACGTCGGCGGTGTCGATGAAGTTGCCGCCGGCCGCCGCGTAGGCGTCCAGGACGGCGAAGGACTGCTGCTCGTCGGCCGTCCAGCCGAAGACGTTGCCGCCGAGGGCGAGCGGGAAGACGGACAGGTCGGAGGTGCCGAGGCTCACCCGGCTGTGGTTTCCGGTCATGATCCCAGTGAACCGGATGGTGCGGTGGGGAATTCCGCGAAACGCCCGGTCTTCACGAGCCCGTCGTGCCCCTGTCGCACATGGGGGTGGTGTGGCCCGCGCGACGGGGGTCCGGGGTGTGCCTGAGGTGGGCCGATTCGTTAGAGTCCGTGCCATGGCTGACAACGACTACGACCCCGCCGGCAGCACCCAGATGTTCCGGGCGTTCGTCGACGAGAGCCCGGCGCCCCAGGCCCCCGGCAACGTTTCCACCTACGGCAGCAGCAAGAGCGGCAGCCGCACCGGCGTGATCGCGCTGGTCGCCGTCGTCGCACTGGCCGTCCTGGGCGGCGTCATCTGGCTGGCGGTCAAGTGACCCTCGCGCGGGTGACCCTCGTCCGGGTCACCCGCGCGACGGGAGGGGAACGCCTCAGCAGGGCTTGCGCCAGGCGTTCAGTTCGAGCTTCTTCTGCATCGAGCTGAAGCCCAGCGACTTGGTCCTGCCGCAGAACTGGCCCGTGTCGAGCTTGTACTCGACGTGGAAGACCGCCTTGCCCGCCTTGACGAAGGGGGCGACCCGGTCGCACTCGTCGAACTGCGCGCACTCCTCGTTGACCGCGAAGTCGAAGTCCGCGAGGAGCGCCGGGATCTGGTCCAGGTCGTTCTTCAGGCCGATGGCCAGGCCGCGTTCGTGGGCGAGCTGCGCCAGCATCCGGTTGTACCTGAGCTGGTCGTCCGGGGTCAGCGGGAAGCCGCTGTTCTGGTTGTAGGCCTCGATGGTGTCCGGCTCGATGGCGTCGAAGCCCTTGCTCTTGCACATGTCGAAGCGGGCGGCCATCAGCGGCCTGAGCTGGTCGAGCTTGCGGATGTCGAACCACTTCTCGCCCTTCCAGCCGGTGTCCGAGCCCTGGAGGGCCTTGGCGAAGGCGGTGGAGTCGGGGCGGAAGTCCTCCCAGGAGCCGGCGTTGATGTAGCAGATCACCTTGCGGCCCTTGGCGTGCAGAGCGGCCACCACCGAGGCGTCGTTCTCGAAGCCGTCGATGTCGTAGACCGGGACGTCCACCGACTGGTCCACGCCGCCGCCGAGCTGCCACTGCCAGGCCAGGCCGGGCGTGGGCTGCCAGCGGGCGCCGGCGGCCGGCGGGGCGGGGTTGCCCGGCGGGGTGCCGGGCCCCGGCGGGGTGGACGGCGGCGTGTTGCCGCCGGGCGTACCCGGGGCCGGTCCGGTGGTGCCGGGCGCGTCGGGAGTGCCCGGGGCGGTGGCGGTCGCGTCGGGGGTGCCGGGGGTGCTCGGCGCGGTGGCCGCAGGGGAGTTGCTCGGGGTGCCGTCGGCCGAGTCCTGGTCGTCCTCCGATCCCGAGCTGCTGCACGAGCTGACCAGCAGGGCGGTGGCGGTGGCGAGGGCCAGGGCGGCCGGAAGCAGCCGGTTGCGACGGTTCACGGTAGTCGGACTCCGGATCGGGTCAGGTCAGTTCAGCGGCGTTCAGACCGTACGGCAGGGTGCGCCAGGGGTTCTCCCCGGCTCCCGGTACGGCGCAGCCGACGCCGGCTCGCCGGGCGGCGATCAGGGCGGCGGCGTCCTGGGCGTGCTCGACGGGGACGTCGTAGACCAGGTGGCAGAAGCGTGACGCCGCGTGCCGGCCGGTCCACAGCGGCAGCGTCATGGCGCGGTAGGCGTCCCAGTCGCCCTCGAAGGTGACCAGCAGGTCGGCCAGGCCGACCTCGGCGTAGCCCGGGTCCGGGTGCTCGCCGTGGCCGAACACCACCGTGCCGCAGCCGGCCGCGCGGGCGGCCGTGGCCAGCCGCCGGTAGTGCGGCAGAGCGCCCGGGTGGGTGGTCACCTGGTCGAGGTAGACGCCGGTGATGCCGTGCCTCTGGCGGTACGTCAGGATGTCCGCCACCACGGCCGCGTGTGGCCGGCGGCCGTAGTCGGTGTCGGTGTAGCCGACCAGCGGCAGGCCCGCGGCGCGCAGTTCGTCGGCCGCCTCGGCGAAGACGTGGTCCGGGACCTCGCCCGGTCCGTCCGCGAGGTTGAGCACGACGGCGGCGATCCGGGCGGGGTCGGCGGCGGCGACCGCCTGCCAGGCCGCCGGGTCCACCGCGGGGTGGACGTACAGCGGCACCAGCAGGCGGCCGTCGGGGGTGGGCCCGGTGATCATGCGACCACCGGGTCGGGCGTGGGCCCGGCGGTGCCGAGCCACAGGTCGCGCAGGGTGTCGGCGAGGTCCGTCTCCGGCCGCCAGCCGAGCTCCCGGGCGGCGGCCGCCACGTCGGCCTGCTGCCAGGAGACCGCGGCCGAGCGCTCGGAGCCCGCCCCGCTCTCGTCGATCCGGCCGGTGAAGCCGGCCGCGGCGACCAGCCCGTCGGCGATCGCCCGGACCTTCCGGGCGTGCCCGGAGGCCAGGTTGAGCACCCGGGGGAGCGGACGGTCGGCGGTGACGGCCAGGCCGACCGCCTTCGCCACGTCCCGGGCGTCGACGAAGTCGCGGTAGGCGGAGAGGTCGCCGACCGTGATCACGCCGTCGGCGCCCTCGGGCGCCACCCGGCGCAGCTCGGCGGCCAGCCGCCCGGGCAGCGAGCCCGCCGGGGCGCCGGGGCCGACCGGGTTGAACACCCGCAGCACCACGGCGTCCAGCGGCGAGCCGGCCACCGCGAGGGAGCCGGCCAGCTTGGTCGCGCCGTACACGCCGACGGGGCGGGCGTCGGCGTCCTCGGACAGCGACTCGCCCTCCGCGCAGACGCCGTACTCGCCGGCCGAACCGATGTGCACCAGGCGGGCCTTCGGGGCGCCGAGGGAGAGCGCCTCGCAGAGCACCGCCGGACCGCGGGCGTTCACCTCGGCGAGCTTGACCGCGCTGCCGGCCACCGCGCCGGCGAAGTTGACCACCGCGTCGGGGGCCAGCGCGGACAGTTCCTCGCCGAGCGGGCCGGCCTGGGCGGTGGCCAGGTCCAGCCGGAGGTCGTGGTCGGGCCGCCGGCCCGCGGTCAGCACGGTGGTACCGGGCAGTGACCGCAGGACGGCGGTGGCGTGACGGCCGAGGAAGCCGTCGCCGCCGAGGAGCAGGATTCTCACGCGGCCCGTCCGTCACTCTCGACGCCTGCGGCGGCGGGCTCGGCGGGCGCGTCGTCAGGGGCGGTGCGGGCGGCCGGGATCGGAAGCTCCGCGACGCCCGGCGTGACGTCGGGCGACTCGAAGGGCATCAGGGCCGGGCGGATGGTGGAGAACTCGGCGTTGGCCCGGTCGTAGTCGTCGGGCCGGCCGATGTCCAGCCAGTAGCCGCCGAACTCGTACGCGGAGGGCGGGGTCCCGGCGGCCAGCAGGTCCAGCACCAGCTCGTCGAAGCCCAGCGGCAGGCCGGGGGTGTACTTGGCGAGCGCCGAGCGGGAGACGCCGTACACGCCCATCGAGACGCGGTAGTCGATGCTGGGCTTCTCCTGGAAGCCGGTGATGGTGCCCTCGGCGGCGGTCAGCACGCCGAAGTCGATCTTGACCTGACGTGCGTAGGTGGCGATGGTCAGTGGTGCGCCGGACGCCTCGTGGTGCTTGAGCACCCCGGCGAAGTCCAGGTCGGTCAGGATGTCGCCGTTCATCACCAGGAAGTGCTCGGGCAGGCGCTCCTGCATGGTGAGCAGCGGGCCCATGGTGCCGAGCGGGCTGTCCTCGACGGCGTAGCCGACCCGCAGGCCCCACTGGGAGCCGTTGCCGACGTAGGCGCGGATGATGTGGCCGAGGTGGCCGATGGCCAGGGTGACGCTCTGGAAGCCCGCGGCGGCGAGCTGGCGCATCACGATCTCCAGGATCGCGTGCTGGTCGCCGATCGGAACGAGCGGCTTGGGAAGCGCGGTGGTGTACGGGCGGAGACGGACGCCCTTACCGCCGGCCAGGATCACTGCGTGCATGGTGTTTCCCCCACGGAAAGGATGTGCAGGACACGAACCTTGGTTACCAGGACGAGCAAGATCGGTTACGGCGGGTCAGACGTTGTAGATGTCGGTCTTGTAGCGGGCCAGGTTGGCCGGGTCGCGGAAGAACTCGATGGTCTGCTCCAGGCCCTGCTCCAGGCTGAAGCCGGGCGCCCAGCCGGTGGCCTCGCGCAGCCGGGTCGCGTCCGCCACCAGGCGCATGACCTCGGAGTTGGTCGGACGGATGCGCTGCTCGTCCTCCTTCACCACCAGGTCCACGCCCATCAGCTTGCCGACCAGGGTGACCAGGTCGCCGACCGAGATCTCGCCGCCGGTGCCGGCGTTGAAGGTCCGGCCGACCACCGCCTCGGCGGGCGCGGTGCCCACCGTGCGGAAGGCGTTGGCGGTGTCCTTGACGAACATGAAGTCGCGGGTCGGGCGCAGGTCGCCGAGCGTGATCTCGGTCTGGCCGGCCGCGACCTGGGCGATCACGGTCGGGATGACGGCGCGCATCGACTGGCGCGGGCCGAAGGTGTTGAACGGGCGCAGGGTGACGACCGGGGTCTCGAAGCTGGCGTGGTAGCTGTCGGCCAGCCGGTCCCCGCCGGCCTTGGAGGCGGCGTACGGGGACTGGGTGTTGATCGGGTGGTCCTCGGTGATCGGTACGGTCTGCGCGGTGCCGTAGGTCTCGCTGGTGGAGGTGTGCACCAGTCGGGGGATCTCCAGGTGGCGCACCGCCTCCAGCACGTTCAGGGTGCCGGTGACGTTGGTGTCCACGTACGAGTGGGGGGCGCGGTAGGAGTACGGGATCGCGATCAGGGCAGCCAGGTGGTAGACCGCCTCGGTGCCCTTGACCAGGCCGTTGACCGAGCCCGGGTCCCGGACGTCGCCGAGGATGATCTCGACCGAGTCCAGCACCTCCTGGGACAGGGTCTCCAGCCAGCCGAAGGACGAGAACGAGTTGTACTGGACCATCGCGCGGACGTGGTGCCCGTCGGCGACCAGGGTCTCGACGAGGTGGGAGCCGATGAAGCCCTCGGCTCCGGTAACCGCGACGCTGCTCATACGGATTTCGCTTTCTCGATCTGCCGGGGCGGTCCGACGCTCTGCGGCGGCCGGCCGCCGTGGCCCGATGGGTGTCTCAGGTGGAGCGGGTACGACGGTGCACGCGAAAGGAGGCGTGCGTGATATTCGATGTGTCAGCGGTGCTGGGTGGTGCGGCCGAGCGCGGGCCCGGCGAGTGCGGTGAGGACGACGGCGGCCGTCCCGCAGCCGATCAGCTGCAGGACGATCGGGTCCGCACCTGCCAGCAGCCCGGCGCTCTCGGCGACCGCGGCGGCCAGACAGACGAGGGCGGTGCTCCAGCTGAACCCGAAGGCGTTCAGCAGCAGCGCCAGCCAGAGCGAGCCGCCGAGGAGCAGCATCGCGCCGAGCTGCGGCACGCCGAGCGCGGGGGCGCCGGGCCACAGCACGGTCGCGGCTGCGTCCAGCGCGGCCACGGTGGTGAGGTAGATGAACAGGCAGCCGAGCAGGATCGCGCCCGTGCGGCGGGAGAACTGGCCGCTGGTGTGGCTGGTGCGCAGCGCGGCCACCGCCAGCGCCCGGTAGCGGAAGAGCAGCCACTCGGCGAGGCCCAGGCTGAGCGTCAGCGCGATCATGGCCGGGCCGGTCGGGGTGGTCGACGTCTCCTGCGCGGGGTGGCCGCCGGTCTGCACGGCCTGGTGGATGGTCCCGCCGAGGCCGGCGATCAGCGTGAGCGCACCGCAGGCCAGGCCGAACAGCAGGTGCGGGACCTCCTGGCGGACCGGCAGCTTCAGCTCGACGGACTCGCGTTCGCCGCCGCGGATGCAGACCAGCAGCTCCCGGACGGCCAGTCCGACCGCCAGCACCAGCGAGGCGAGCAGCACGACCGTACGGACCAGCTGCGGGACGTCCACCGCCAGCACCACGCCGGCGCCGACCGAGGCCGGGGCCAGCGCCAGCAGCAGGAACTTCTCCCGCCCGAGCACCAGCAGCACGGTGGCCGCGCCCAGGTAGCAGGACTGCCCGGCGGCGAAGCACAGCGCGCCGAGCGGCCCGCCGACCACGTACGCGGCGGCAGTCGCGACCAGTGCGCCGGCCGGGGCGCCGACGGCCAGGCAGACCGCGGCCTCGCGGCGGCGCAGCCGGCCCAGCCAGCGGTAGGAGCGGTGCGCCAGCGCCTGGTTGAAGCCCCAGCTGACCAGCGTGGCGACGGACAGCGCGAGCATGCCCGAGGGCAGGCCGAAACGCATCCGGGTGGTCGCGAACAGGTTGGCGCCCAGCAGGTAGCCGAGCCCGGGCAGGGCGAAGACCAGGCCGCGCACCACGCAGCGCCAGGGGTCGGCCCGCCAGGGGTTGGCGAACTCGGAGCTCGGGCCGGGGTAGCGGCGCTCGACCTTCTCGAACAGCTCCTCGGCGACGGTGAACGCGTCGGGGCGGCCGTACAGCAGGGCGGCCTGCTCGTCCGAGAGGCCGTCGGACTCCAGGAAGGCCGCGATCTCGTACGGGTGGACGGCGTCGGCGCAGACGTCGCGCAGGCGCTCGGCGAGTTCGTCCAGCGGGTCCGCGGAGAGGTAGAGCGACTCCTCGGGCTCCGGCTCCGGCAGGGCGGGGCGACGGCGCTTCAGCGGCAGCGTGCGCAGCTGCACGGTGTGCTCGGGGCCGGCCTCGCCGGGCACCAGGCGCAGGGGGCCGCTCACGCGCCCACCTCGCTGCGCTCGGCGGCCGCTTCGCGGGACGCGCACCTCTTGATCGCTCTCCCCCAGCCTTCGGCCGGGGGGACCCCCATGCTGCGCTCGCTCACGCGCCCACCTCGCTCGGCTCGGGTCGGGCGGTGGCCAGCTGCTGGTCCCAGTCGGGGCTGGGCACCTGGTCGGTGACGGCGACCATGCCGCCGGGCATCCAGCGGGCGGTGCCCAGGAGTTCGGTGTAGATGCCGCGGAAGCCGTCGATGTTCTGGCGGAGGGTGAACTGCTCGATCACCCGCAGCCGGGCGCCCTCGCCGAGCCGGGCGCGCCGTTCGGCGTCGCGCAGCAGCTCGATCGCGGCGGCCGCCATCGGCTCGGGCTCGCGCGGCGGGACGACCAGTCCGGTGTCGCCGACGGCCTCGCGCACCCCGCCGACGTCGGTGGAGACGGTCGCGCGGCCGCAGGACATCGCCTCGATCAGGGTGAACGGGAAGCCCTCGCTGATGCTGGAGAGCATGACCACGTTGCCCGCCGCGTACGCGTCGGTGATGTCGGCGACGCGGCCTTCGAAGGCCACCGACTCGGCTATGCCGAGCTCGGCGGCCAGGGCTATGCAGCGGTCCCGGTACGCCTCGCCGCCCTTGGGAGTGCCGCCGAAGAGCCGCAGCCGCGCCTCGGGGATCTCGCGCTGGACGATGGCGAAGGCCCGGATCAGCGTCTCCAGGTCCTTGATCGGATCGACCCGGCCGGCCCAGCTGAGGGTCGGCGTCTCGGGCTCGGGGCCGGCCGGCGGGAAGGCCGCCGGGTCCACCCCGTTGTAGACGGTGCGGATGTGCGAGGACGGCGTGCCGCCGCGCTCCTCCCAGCGCCGGTTGTACCGGTTGCCGGGGGTGACCAGCGCGGCCTGCCGGTAGCTCTCCTCGGCGAGCATCCGGTAGAAGCCGAGCAGCAGCGCCTTGACCGGCCAGCGGTACGGGCCGGTGCGGTAGCCGAGGTAGCGCTCGCGCAGGTAGATGCCGTGCTCGGTGAGCAGAAACGGTACGCCGTACTGCTGGGCGGCGATCAGCCCCGGCAGGGTGGCGAGCCCGCCGCTGGCCGCGTGCGCGACGCCGTCCTTGGGCGGTTCGACCGAGAGCGGCCGCAGGGCGTGCTCCAGCAGGTCGGTGGCGTTCAGGGCGTCGTGCATGGTGGGCCGGGAGACGGCGGTCGGCAGGTAGTCGCGGGTCCACACGTGCTGGAGGGTGCGCAGCGCGCGCTCGCTGCGCAGCGCCGGGCTGAGCAGCCCGTGCCGGGCGAGGTCGGCGAAGTTGTACAGCTCGGTGCCGAAGTGGGTGGTGTAGACCGGATCGAGGATGGAGTGCAGGAAGCGCTCGTACGCGTTGAGGAAGCGCCGCATCTCCTTGCCGCGGGGTGGCCGGCCTTCCGAGGCCGCCCCCCACAGCGGTGCGGTGGTGACCGACCGCACGTTGGCGGGCAGCTCCCAGGCCAGTGGTTCGTGGCCGGTTCCGGTGACGGCGATGACGTCGAACTCGACGTCGGGCATGCCTTGAACGAGCTGGTCGCACCAGACGCTCACGCCGCCGTGCTGGTGCGGATACGTCCCCTCGGTGAGCAGGGTGACGCGCATTCCTGTCCCCCCTCCTGTTCTTGCGTCGGTTCCGGCCTGGATGACCGGAACGGGAGCCGTGGTGGGGCCGGGCCGGGCGACCGGCCCGACCCCGTCAGCGGGTGGTACCGGTTACCGGTTGCCGGAGCGTCCGGTGGTGCTGTCCGGCGCGGCCGTCCCCCCAGAGGCCTTGCCGTTCTTCGTCGCAGCCTTGTCGCCGTGGCCGTTTCCGCCCTGACCGATGTTGCCAGCGGTGACGTCCTTGCCGGGCACCGGGGTTCCGCTACCCGGGACCAGGGACGGAGCGGGCTTGCGCGTGGTGTCGCTCGGGCCCACCGGAACCGGGGTGGCGACGCCCTGCGGCACGACCTTCTTGTCCGCCGGCACCGGGGCCGGGACGGACTTGGCCGCGACGCTCGGCGCGACGGCGGCCGGGGCGGTCGGCGCGGACGGCAGCTGCAGGGTGATGCTGCTCTGCAGTGCGCCCGGGGACACCCAACCCGAGAGGCTACCGGCGTAGGGCGAACCGAACCCGGTCGTTCCGATGGCCAGCTTCTGAGCAGTTCCGGTCGGCATGGTGGCCTGGACCTGAACGCCGGACGGAGCGTTCACCGTGATGGTGTTGCCGACCCGGTAGGCGGTGACCCGGCCGGAGGCGAGCGCCGTGTTCCAGGCCGCGCGGCGCTGGAACTCCAGGCCGATCTCGCGCTGGCTCAGGTTCACGATCGGGGCGTTGTCCGCGTGCAGCGAGCGGTAGGTGCCGAGGATCTTCTCCAGCACCGGGTACAGGATGCGGTCCTCGGACAGGTTCGACTGGTGCACGAAGTGCGGCCGGGGGTCGTTGTTCAGCACGTGGCCGAGGTCGATCCGCGCCTCCAGCGGCACGATGTACGACTGGTAGCCGGTGTTGACGTCCAGCGGCTGCGGCAGGCAGGTCGAGTTGGCGTTGTTCTCGCAGACGCCGCTGCCGCCGTTGGCCGTGCTGGTGTAGATCCAGTTGTACTCGTCGGTCTCCTCCTTCGCCGTGCCGGCGTTGTAGAAGACGTTCATCGGGTACCGCGGCACGGTCAGCGTGGACGAGCCGACGGCCCGCTGGCCGGGCTCGCGGGAGGCGTCGCTGGCGGTGAACCTGATGCCGTGGGCGGCCAGCGCCGGCGCCAGGTTCGGGTTGTCGCTGGTCTCCTGCGGGGCGGTCAGCAGCCCGGAGTGCTCGCCGGTGACCAGGGTCTGGGGGTCGAACTGGAGGCCGTTCGCGGTGGCCCAGTCGGCGTTGTTCTTGATCTGGCCGGAGATGGTGTTCTGGTCGACCCAGACCGTCTTGCCCGTGGCGTCCTTGGAGCAGCGCCACGGCACCACCGAGACGTCCTGGACGCAGCCCAGGTACGGGTGGGTGTAGGTGTGGTTGACCCACCGGTAGCTGCTCTGGTCGGCGATCATCTGGTTCGCCGTGGCGTCCACGGTGGTCTCGTGGTCGGCCTTCCAGTCCTCGCTGCCGCCACCGTTGAACACCATGTCCAGGGTGAAGTTGTTGGCCGCCTGCCACTGCTTGAGGTGCTGGGCGTCGGCCTGGGTCATCCGGATCGGGGTGGCGGTGTCCGGGGTGCCGGGCGGACAGGTGACGTCACCGGGGGTGCACTTGAGCACGGTGTCCCAGCGGTCGTCGGCCAGGAAGACGTCGTCCACGTGGGTGGCGAAGTAGTTGCGGTCGTAGCCGAGGTGGACGCCCTGGGTGATCCAGTCGACCATGCCGCGGGCCAGCAGGCGGTACTGCTGCTGGTACTGGTTGTAGACGAACGTGACGACCAGTTCCTTGCGGCCGTCGTGGGTGTACTCGCCGACCAGTGAACCGCGCGCGGTCGTGTTGGGTATCGGCGCGTCGACCAGCGGGACGAACGAGGCGCCGGCCGGCAGGCCGGCGAGCGGAGTGGCGAGGTAGCCGTAGCTCTCGCTGACGTTCGGGTCGTTGTCCTCGAACGGGACGCTGCCCTTGAGGTACCCGAACGGGCCCGAAGTTCCGGCCGTCGTGGTGGCGCCCTGGAATCCGTCCAACGTGCCAACGAATCCGGGATTCTGAGCGTAGTTCAGGCCGACCGCCGGACTGGCCCACGTGTACGCGTCGATCTGGCGGACGTTGAATGCGGCTTCGTAGCCCGTGATCGCGGTCATCTCGGCGGCACTGTTGGGGAAGGGGTTTTCGTTGGGCAGCACGATGCCCTGGAACTTCCCCCGGGGCTGGCCGTTCACCGTGTCACTCAGGAAAGCGGAGTTGATGACGGGACGGTTGGGGTCATTGAGGCTGATGACCTTGTAGGGCGTGCCCTGGCTCTTCAGCTCGGCGGTGATGGCCGCGACGGACGGGCCGCCGTCGTCGACGACCAGGATGGTGAGGTCGATCCTGGGCGGCGCGGTGTCGCCGTGGGCCAGGGTGGTCTGCAAGCCGCTGGCCAGCAGGACTGCCGCCGCGCACGCGGCGACTCTTCGGGTCGCTCGACCCATGGTGATCCTCCCCTTGGGGCGGGCGGCGCTGCTCGGCGCTCGTCTGCCCGTGTAGCTGTTCGCGGGCAGCAGGCTGCCCGGGCCCATCCTGGTCGAGGGACGGCGGTGCGAGGGACCAATTGGGCGAGAGTGCAGCGAACCTGTTACCAACGTTCATGGCGATGCCATGAAGGCGCTGATTGTGACCGGAACCGCACCGGCGGCGCAAATAGTGAATTGAAAATGAAAAACCGGAAGCTGAGCGCTACACGTGGTTACCGACGGTGTGGCTCGGTGGGGCGGGTGGGAGACCTACACTGTCGTTGTTACGCATGACACTCTTGCACATCCCTCCGCCCCGTTGGGCAGGTTCATGCAATATCGGGCACTGCTGTGCCATGTGACAGTCCGAATATGCAATGGAGGCGCTCGCGTGGTCGATCAGCATACCGGGGCCGGGGGATTCCGGGGCGTGCGGAATGCGTCACCGGAGCCGGACGGAACGCCGCTGGTCGGACGCAGTCTCGGTTTGCGGGGTGCGCTGAATGCCCGGGATCTGGGCGGGTACCGGGCGGCCGACGGGCGGATTCTCCGGTGCGGGGTGGTACTGCGCAGCGATGGCCTGAACCATGTCACCGTCGAGGACCTCGGCCCGCTCGGCGCGCTCGGCCTGCGCAGCGTGGTGGACCTGCGGAGCATGGACGAGGTCCGCCAAGCCGGTCTGGACCGCCTGCCCGGTGGCGTGACGCTCCATCATCTTCCACTGCTGGCCGCTGACTTCGACATCTTCCTGCTGATCCGCGAGGCACTGGCCGATCACAGCCCGCAGCGCCAGCGGGCGCTGCTCGGCGACGGCCGGGCGGCCGCCCTGATGACCGGCCTCTACCGCTGGTTCGTCACGGATCCGGTGGCGCGCGAGCGCTTCGCGGCCCTGCTGCGCCTGCTGGCCGCCCCGGAGGGGCCGCCGCTGCTGTTCCACTGCTCGGCGGGCAAGGACCGCACCGGTTGGGCCGCCGCACTCCTGCTGACCGCCCTCGGGGTGGACCGCGGGACCGTCCTGGCCGACTACCTGCTCACCAACGAGCGTTCCGCCCCGGTGGTGCGGCGGGTGCTGGACGACTTCGGCACCCGCGGCCTGATGCGCGAGCCCGACCTGCTCCTGCCGGTCCTCCGGGCCGACGACGGCTACCTGGGCGCGGCCTTCGCGGAGGTCGAGGCCGGCTGGGGCGGCTTCGACGCGTACTGGCGGGACGGGCTCGGGCTGGACGACGAGGTGCTGGCCGGGCTGCGGGCCAACCTGCTGGACGGCCCGGGCGCCGAGCGGAGCGGCCCGGCCCCGGGCGGCCGGCTCAGCCCTCGTTGATCAGTCCTTCGCGCAGCTGGGTCAGCGTCCGGGTGAGCAGCCGGGAGACGTGCATCTGGGAGATCCCGATCTCCTCGCCGATCTGCGACTGGGTGAGGTTGCCGAAGAACCGCAGCATGATGATCCGGCGCTCGCGCGGCGGCAGCTTGGCCAGCAGCGGCTTGAGCGACTCCCGGTACTCCACGCCCTCCAGCGCGAGGTCCTCGTAGCCGAGCCGGTCGGCCAGCGGTCCGTCGCTGTCCTCCTCGCCGGCGCCGGAGTCGAGCGAGCTGGCGGTGTACGCGTTGCCGACCGCGAGGCCCTCGACCACGTCCTCCTCGCTGACTCCCAGGCAGGCCGCCAGCTCGGCGACGGTGGGGGAGCGGTCCAGTCGCTGGGAGAGCTCGTCGCCGGCCTTGGTGAGCGCCAGCCGCAGCTCCTGGAGCCGCCGCGGCACCCGCACCGACCAGCTGGTGTCCCGGAAGAAGCGCTTGATCTCGCCGACCACGGTGGGCATCGCGAAGGTCGGGAACTCCACCCCGCGCTCCGGGTCGAACCGGTCGATCGCCTTGATCAGGCCGATGGTGCCGACCTGGACGATGTCCTCCATCGGCTCGTTGCGGCTGCGGAAGCGCGCCGAGGCGTACCGGACCAGCGGCAGGTTGAGCTCGATCAGGGTGTCGCGGACGTAGGTGTGTTCGGCGCTGCCGGGGTCCAGCGAGGCCAGCCGCAGGAACAGCGAGCGGGAGAGCGTCCGGGTGTCCAGCCCGGAGCCGGTCGGCGTCTCGGATCCCGCGTCGGGGCCGGGCGGCCGGACCGGTTCGACCCGCTGCCGCGGGACCAGGTCCTCCACGACGGCCGTGCCGTTGGCCTGTCCAGCGTGGATCTCCGCAGTGCCCAGCTCTCCGGACATGCACCCACCCCCTTGTGACTGTCGGTTGAACGGGGGCCGTCGCGCGGAGGTTCCCGACGAGGGCCTTCCCCCTCCATACCGGAACACGGTCCACGGCAAACCCGAACGTCGCAAGATGTCACACCGGGGTAACTCGCTGCAATCTCACTCTTCCCAGGAGTTGCCGGTCCGAAGCCTGGTCAGGATCCGTGAGAGCAGCCGGGACACGTGCATCTGGGACATCCCCAGCTCGGTGCTGATCTGGGACTGGGTCAGATTGGCGAAGAACCGCAGCATCACGATCCGTCGCTCCCGCTCGGGGAGCTGGACCAGCAGGTGGCGGACCATGTCCCGGTGTTCGACCTCGGCCAGCGCGGAGTCCTCGTAGCCGAGCCGGTCGAGCAGGGCGAGCCCGCCCTCGTGCTCCTGCGCGGCCTCCAGGGAGGCCGCGTTGTAGGCCCGTCCGGCATCCAGGCAGGCCCGCACGTCCTCCTCGGGGATCCGCAGGCTGGCGGCGATCTCGGGCACCTTGGGCGCCCGTCCGTGCAGCACCGTCAGCTCCTCCATGGCGCCGCTGACCTGGACCCACAGCTCCTGGAGCCGGCGCGGGACGTGCATGGTGCGGACGTTGTCGCGGAAGTAGCGCTTGATCTCGCCCAGGATCGTCGGCAGCGCGTAGGTGGGGAACTGGACGCCGCGGCCGGGGTCGAAGCGGTCGATCGCGTTGATCAGGCCGATGGTGCCGACCTGGACGACGTCCTCCATCGGCTCGCTGCGGCTGCGGAAGCGGGTGGCCGCGTAGCGGACCAACGGGATGTTCACCTCGATCAGGGCGGCCCGGACCCGTTCCCGCTCGGGGGCGTCCGGGGGCAGCTCGGCGAGCCGCTCGAACAGCACCCGGGTCAGCGTCCGGACGTCCACGACGGGGCGGCCGCCGGGGCCGCGCAGCCGTTCCGGGCGGAGCTCGCCGGCCGGGCTGGTGATCGCAGCGAGCACCTCGTCCACGGACACCTCACCCCTCCCAAAGTCGTCAACGGCGGGCCCTGCGGAGCGGGTGTCGCGGCTGGTTCACCACCTCGCCATGTCCGGCAAAACCGGTCATAGCATCACAAGGTGGGCACAGGTCGGGCAAGCACCCGGCGGAGGTGTGTTGGTGGGCTGTTCGACCTTCCCCGGGCCGGCCTGCGAAGCGTGGCAAGGATCGTTCCGGAACGGAGCAAGGCGCCCCGCCCGGAGGTCGGACGGGGCGCCGCGGTCCGTCCGGGGGAAGAACCCGGGACGGGCTTCGGACGGGCCCGGGTCGGACGGGTGCTCAGACCTCGATGTCGGCGATCACCCAGGTGGCGAACTCGCGCCAGAGGCCGGCCGCGGCCTGGTGGTCCGGGTGGGTCAGGTAGGCCTGGAGGGCGTCCCGGTCCTCGACCAGGCTGTTGATCGCGTAGTCGTAGGCGATGTCGCGCTCGGTGGTGTTCCAGCCGCACTCCCACTCGCGCAGCTCGGGGATCACCGAGCCGAGCGCCTCGAAGGCCTTGGCGCCGGCGAGCACGCGCTCTTCGTCCTTGCTGACGCCTTCGTTGAGCTTGAACAGGACCAGGTGCCGGATCACGATTGCCGCTCCTCGCGGACGGGGACAGAGGGTCCCGCTCACCGTAGCCGGTGCACGGGGCCCGGCCGTGGACCGCCCGTCACTTGATCAGACCGGTCATGAAGGTGCCGACCGCCTTGGCCGCGTTCGAGATCCCCTCGAACCCGAGCTGGACCAGCTGGGCGGACCGGGAGGGCGAGGTGATGATCGAGTAGAGCACGAAGACGAGCAGGAGGACCATGCCGATCTTCTTCGCCTGCGCCATCGGGTGACCTTCCTCCCAGCTGTGGGCCGCCGTCATCCGGTCCCCGAGCGGCCTGCAGGGGGCAGCTTATCCACCCGGACGGGCTATCAAGTGTGCGACGCGTTCGGCCGGCGGGACGAAGGTCCTCGCGAGGGGGGCCTTTCTCCGGGTGCCCGGTCGCGCGCCGGGCGGCAGGATGGATGACGTACCGAGGGTCTGGCAGGAATCCCCGGTACGTGGATCCGGAGCTCCCCGCTGTGGGACCGGTCGCCGTGGCTTCCCCCCGATGCGGCGCCGGTTGTGGGACTCCGCCGGGGGAGCGGTCAGTCCCCCCGAGCCGCTCCCCCCTCCAGGCTCCGTACGGACCGGGCACCGGTGGTCACCGGCCCGGGGTGCGGGGCCGTTTTCCGTGCCCGCGCCGGCCTCGTGCGCGGCGGCGGGACGAACGCCGGCGGGGCAAATGCCGAGGGCCCGTCCGGATCGGACGGGCCCTCGGGCTTTCGAGC
>NZ_JBHVFE010000125.1:0-20445 GCF_042801945.1 Kitasatospora sp. NPDC057542 | reverse complement strand
GTGGCCGGCAGCACCGCCGACCACCACGACCGTCACCTCGTCCCCCGGGTCACCGGGGGCTGTCACGTCAGACTGCCGGGAAGATCTCCGCGTCCGGCTTCAGCAGCTGGCCGGGCTGCGGCGCGGTGCCGTCCACCAGGTAGCGGGTGACCATCTGGTTCAGCGCCGTGCTGCGGCCCACGGCACAGTGCTCGATCGAGTCGACGCTGACCAGCACGGCGTTGCCCAGCTCCTGCTGCATCCGCTGCGCGAACTTGTACTGGGTGGCCGGGTCGTAGAGGTTGCCGATCACCATCACGGTGTTGGAGGTCTTCTTGTTCCACGGGCCGGAGAAGCGCTCGGCGTCCCGGGCCGGGGCCGGCCAGCTCGCGCACGCCGGCGCGTCGAAGGCCTGGTAGCGGCCGAAGGTCGGCGCCTCCTTCTCCCAGGTCTTGGCCGCGGTCGCGAACACCCGGTCGTTGGACGGGTACGGCTTGTCCTGGCAGTTGACGGCCAGGTAGGAGTCGTCCGCGGTGTACTCGGAGTCGACCGGGGCCTCCCGCAGCGCCGCCCGCGGGACGTTCACCGAGAGCAGGTTGGCGTCCTCGTCCGAGACGTTCGCCTGCGGGGCCAGCAGGGCGGTCGCGGCCGGCTTCTGGAACACCTGGTAGGTCGCCTGGAGCGACTTGGCCAGCGGGGCCAGCTTGGCCTGCGAGTACAGGGCGCTGGCCACCTCGCCGGTGAAGCTGCTCAGGGTCACCTGGGAGCCGTTCGGCAGCGTGATCGGGCTGGTCCGCAGGTGGTCGCGGAGCTGGTCGAACTTGGCCCGGGTGTCGCCCTCGCCGAAGGCGCAGCGCGGGGCGCCGGCAGCCTGGCAGCGCTTCAGGAACTCGTCCAGGGCCAGCTCGAAGCCGTTCGCCCGCTGGCGGTCGTACTCCATGCCGTTGTGCAGGCGCAGGTTCGGGTCGACGTTGCCGTCGACGATGATCGCGCGGACCTTGTTCGGGTACATGTTGGCGTACGTCGAACCGATCAGGGTGCCGTAGGAGAAGCCCGCGAAGGTGAGCTGGGAGTCACCGACGGCGCGGCGCATCCGGTCGAGGTCGCGCACCACGTTGATGGTCGACATGTGCTCGATCAGCGGGCCGGCGTTCTTGCTGCACGCGTCGCTGTAGTCCTGGTCCGCGTCCAGCGTCTCGTTGATCTCGGCCTTGGTGACCGGCACGCCGACCATGCGGTTGGTGACCGCATCGGCGTCTTCCTGGGTCTTGAAGCACTTGAGCGGGTTGCTTCGGGCCACGCCGCGCGGGTCGAAGCCGACCAGGTCGAACTTGGACTGCACCTCGGCACCGAAGCGGGAGGTGGTCGCCCACATGTAGCCGCTGCCGCCCGGGCCGCCGGGGTTGAGGAACAACGAGCCGATCCGCTTCGACGGGTCGCTCGCGCGCCGCCGCATCATGGCGATGCCGATCTTCTCGCCCGACGGGTTGTCGTAGTCCAGCGGCACGGGGTAGACGGCACAGTCGTAGATGCCGGGGTCCGGCTTGCTCGGGTCGGGGTTGCACGGCGTCCAGGCGACGGGGTCGACCTTCGCCTCGGCCAGGCCCGGGGCCTGGTCGAAGGGCGCCGCCGACGCGGCGACGGCGGTGCCGGTGACAAGCGCGAGGGCGCAGGTGACTGCTCCGGCCAACGTGGATATGCGGGACAAGGAACCTCCTCCGTACTGAAAGGGCGGCCCCAGCCTGTCAGCCGGAGATCTCTCTGTGAAGACCTGGGAGCAGCGGAAATCATCCGCTCGACGTACCGCGGATCGCAGAACATTCTGTGAATGAACCAACTTGACGTTTGATTGACCTGATGCCGCATCAACCGAACGCACCAACCCGCCGTAGGCCGTCCGGGTCGGCGGAGCCGGCCCGGTGTCCGGATTCCCGGCACGGCCCACCTCCCGGGTGCCTCCGCTGTGACGCGGCCGGCCGTGACGACCCGCGGTCACTCTCGATCAGCGCGATGGCGATGATCTCCCGCGCGTTCTCCGGCGCGGCGGCGTGCCGCCGGACGCGGGCCGGGCGGGGTCCGGTTCGTGCGGGCCGCGTCAAACTCGCCTCAGCCGGCGGCCGCCACCCTCAGGGCGGCCGCCACCAGCCCCTGGATCGCGTCGGCCGCGGGCTCCCCGCCGCCCACCAGGTGCTCGAAGACCAGGCCGTCGATGCAGGCCAGCAGCGTGGCCGTCCGTCCGTCGGGGTCGGGCACCCCCTGGGCGGCGAGGAACGCGCGGACAGCGGCGCGCCCGGCGTTCTCCCGCGGGACGAGGATCTCGCGCAGCTCGGGATCGCGCACGCTCTCCACCGCGCAGGCGTACCGGGCGAGCGAGCGCCGCCGCCCGTCACCGGACAGCCGCCGCCGCATCAACGCGCCGATTCCGTCGGCCAGTTCCGCGGCCGAACGGACCGGCACCTGTTCCCCCATGGCGTGCAGCTCGCCCTGGTCCAGCTCCACCAGCCGCCGCACCAGTGCGGTGAGCAGCGCCTGCCTGGTTCGCAGGTAGGCCGAGGTGGTCCCGACCGGCAGCCCCGCCGCCGCGTCGACCGCACGGTGGGTCAGTCCTCGCACGCCGAGGTCCGCGAGCACCCCGATCGCGGCGTCCGCCAACACCGTCCGCCGGTCCGGCCGCCCCGCATCGTCCCGCTTCCGATCCTCGTTTCGCCGCATCCCCCCTTTCTACCGGCCCCGCGCCACCCCGCCGCGCACCCGCTCGGTCCGGACCGGTCCCGGCCGCCGGCATCCCACCGCCCGGGCGGCCCCCGCCACCCCCGACACCCCCGTCCGCCTGTCGAAAGCCCCGTAGTACGCTCCTTCTACAGATGTAGAAAACAGCGCGGCGACACGGGAAGGACCGGGCATGAGCGGCAACAGCGCGGTGGTGGTCGGAGGCGGGATCGGCGGACTGGCGGCCGCGATCGGGCTCCGGCTGGCGGGATGGGACGTGACCGTGGTCGAGCGGGCGGCCGTCCTGGACGACGCGGGCGCCGGCATCTCACTGGCCGCCAACGGGATGCGCTCGCTCGCCGCCCTCGGCGTCGGCGAGGCGGTCGAGGCGGCCGCGCGCCGCCAGTACACCGGCGGCACCCGGACGCCGGACGGGCGCCGGCTCGCCGCGATGGACGGGGCCGCGCTGGAACGCGAACTGGGCGCCCCGATCGTCGGCATACCCCGCGCGGCCCTGCACCGCATCCTGCGCGAGGCGCTGCCCACCGAGTCCCTCGTCATCGGCGCCGAGGTCACCGAGCTGGACACCACCCAGCCACTGCGGGTCCGCGCCGGCTTCGACGGCACCACTCTGGAAGCCGACCTGCTGGTGGCGGCCGACGGCATCAACAGCCGTGTCCGGCGCCGCCTCTTCCCGGCCCACCCCGGGCCGGCCTACAGCGGCTCGACGGTGCTGCGGGCGATCACCGAGCACCCGGTCGACGGGCTCAAGGCCGACTTCGAGCTGACCTGGGGCCACGGCGCCGAGTTCGGCCACATCGCCTTCCCGGACGGCACCGCCGAGTGGCACGCCGTCCTGAACGCCCCGGCCGGGATCCGCTACCGGGACCCACTGACCGAGGTCCGCCGCCGCTTCGCCCGCTGGCACGAGCCGATCCCCTCACTGCTGGCCGCGACCCGACCCGAGGCGGTACTGCACCACGACGTCAACGCGCTGGACACCCCGCTGCCGTCGTACGTCTCGGGCCGGATCGCGCTGCTCGGCGACGCGGCTCACGCCATGACGCCCCACCTCGGCCAGGGCGCCTGCCAGGCGCTGGAGGACGCGGTGACCCTGGCAGCGGCGCTCGCCGAGGCCCGGACGGTCGAGGGCGCGCTCGCCCACTACGACGCGGCCCGCCGCCCGCGCAGCCAGACCGTGGCCCGCGACGCCCGCCGGGCCGGCCGGATGGGCCAGCAGCTCGCGAACCCGCTGGCGGTCGGTCTGCGCAATGCCGCGATCCGGCTCACCCCGCCCGGCGCGATGGTCCGGACCGTCCTGCGGCACGCCGACTGGACGCCACCCCGGATCGCTCGCCGTGCCGCCTAGGCAACAACCCGATCCCCCGCTTGACCGGGAATCAGGTTAGGCGCCATATTACTTTCGTGACCCAGCAGCCCGAGACCGGCCCCACCGCCCCCAGCCTCGACCAGGCCCGCCGCCAGATCGCCCGTTACGGCCTCACGGCCGATCCGCAGGCGATCCTGGTCGCGACCCGGCTGATGGCGGCGGGCGCCCGGCTCGGCCAGGCCGGCGAGGTGCACTTCGGCCGCTTCGGCCTCTCCACCGGCCGCTACCGACTGCTGGCGGACCTGGAGGACCACGGCGGCGAGAAGTCCCCCTCCCAGCTCGCGACGAGTCTCGGCGTCTCCCGGGCGACCGTGACCGGCCTGGTCGACGGCCTGGAGCGGGAGGGGCTGGTGGCCCGTCGGCCGTCCACCGAGGACGGCCGCGGCAACGTGGTGATCCTCACCGCACGGGGCGCCGACAGGCTGCGGGAGCTGGCGCCCGAGCACTTCACCCGGATGCAGGCCCTGGTCGGGGGCCTCTCCCCCGAGGAGCGCACCACCTTCCTGGACCTGCTGGCCAGGGTGGTCGCGGGCATGGACGCGCTCACCGAGGACTGATCCGCACCCAGGCGGACCGCCGTCCGGCGGCCCGCCTCTCCTCAGCCCAAATAGTTAGGTGCCTAAGCACAAATACTTAGGCACCTGAGTGCAACGGAAGGAAGTCCGACCCATGAGCAAGAAGATTCCCGGCGCTCCGCCGCCCTTCGTCCTGTGGCGCGAGGTCCTGGTCGCCTACGCCATGCCCGCCGCCACGGCCGGAACCGGCGGAGCCGTCACCGGCCAGCCGCAGCTGGTGGCCGCAGCGCTCACCACCATCGGCGGCACCTCCGCCCTGGTGGCCGCCGCACTCGGCGCCGTGCTGCGCCGCCGGCCCGTCCGCGCCCGTCCCGCCCGTACCCCGCGCCCGCTCGCGGCTGCCGCACTCGGCCTGGCCGCCGCCGCCCTGGGCCTGGCCGCCGGCCTGGCCGCCGCCCGCTGGCTGCCGCAGGTCCCGGCCCTCGCCGACAGCCCGTGGCCGCACCGGCTGCCGGTCGACCTACCGGTCTCCTCGGCGATCGCCGCCACCATCACCACCTGGCGCTGGCGCGGCAGCCGCCCGACCCGCACCCCGCAGCACCGACTCCCCACCGCACCCCAGCCCGAAAGGCAGACGTCATGATCGTCATCATGGGCGCCGGAGGCGCCACCGGCGGCGCGACCCTGCGCAGCCTCGCCGCCCTCGGCGCACCGAGCCGCGCCCTCAGCCGCGACCCCGCCCGCCTGGCCGCCGCGCTCGACGAGCGCACGCTCGCCCGCACCGCCACCCTCCCGGCCGACGCCGCCGATCCGGCCTCCCTGCGCGCGGCCTTCCGCGGCGCACACCAGCTCTTCCTCACCATGGCCAACGGCCCGCAGCAGGTCCGGTACGAGCTGAACGCGATCGAGGCGGCGATCGACTGCGGCGTGGAACACATCGTCAAGGTCTCCGCGCCCGCCGCCGAGCCGGACTCCCCCGTCGCCGTCTCCCGCGGCCACCACCTGATCGAGGAACGGCTGCGGTCCTCCGGCATCACCACCACCGTCCTGCGGCCGTACGCGTTCATGCAGAAGCTGCTGCTCCTGGCGCCCGGCATCGCCGCCACCGGGGTGGTGCACGGCGCGCTGGGGCAGGCGCGGTGCAACTACGTGGACGTCCGGGACATCGGGGACGCCGCGGCCGAGGTGCTCACCCGCCCCGAGCTGGCCGGCGGCCGCTACCCGCTCACCGGTGGACGGGCCTACAGCCACCCGGAGCTCACCGCGCTGCTGGGCGAACTGCTCGGCCGGCCGGTCCGCTACCTCGACCTGAGCCCGTCCGAGCTGCACGCCCACCTGGTCGGCCGGGCCGGGATGCCGGACTGGCTGGCCACCCACGTGGTGGAGATCCAGCAACTCGCGGTGGCCCGCAAGGAGACGCCCGACGACACCTTCCTCCGCCTCGCCGGACGCGCTCCGCGCACCCTGGAGGCCTTCCTCGGCGAGAACCTGCACCGGTTCCGCTGACCGGCGGGCAGCACGGCGGGCCGGGCCCGGACCGGCAGGGCCGGCCCGAGGGACCCGGCCCGCCACCCGAAGGGAGCAGCATTCACTGTGTCATGGATCACGATCGAAAAATCGACCTGACGAACCGTCAATTCGACTGACGCGTTGTCACTTCGGGGAAGATAAGCCTCAGTTTGTGAACTGACATGTCATCAGATTCAGCCATTCCGGAGCCAGTTGGGCCGAGTGTCCGCTCCTGCCCGGTCGCCGCCCCGGGGCTAGCATCGGTCGGGTTGTCCGCTCCGGCCCCGGAGTGGGATCACCCGGTCAGGCGGTGCTCCCACCGCCCCACGGGCCGGGCATCGGTCGGAACGGGGCGAGGACGAGGAGCGCACGGCTGCCATGACAGCTGAACCGAGCCACCCGGAGCAGTACGCCACGCCGCCACAGGAGCCGACGCCGCAGGCCGAGCCCGTGCACGGAGCGCAGGTGGAGCCGGGGCCACCGGCCGACCCGGCGCGCGCCCTGTTCCCCGGCCGCCCGGCGGCCGCCCCGCGCACCCTGGTCGACGTGCTGGACGCCACCGTGCGCGCCCACCCCGACGAGCCCGCCCTGGACGACGGGCAGACCGTGCTCAGCTACCGCGTGCTGGCCGCCGAGGTCGAGCAGCTGCGCCGCCGGCTGGCCGCCGCCGGGATCGGCCCGGGCGACCGGGTCGGCGTGCGCGTGCCCTCGGGCACCAACGACCTGTACGTCTCGATCCTCGCGGTGCTCGCCGCCGGGGCCGCCTACGTCCCGGTGGACGCCGAGGACCCGGACGAGCGCGCCGAGCTGGTCTTCGGCGAGGCCGCCGTCGCCGCCCTGCTCGGCGCCGGGCGCGACCTGGCGACCGCCACCGAGCGGGCGCCCGCCCCGGAACGCCGCCCCACCCCGGCCGACGACGCCTGGATCATCTTCACCTCCGGGTCGACCGGCAAGCCCAAGGGCGTGGCCGTCAGCCACCTCAACGCCGCCGCCTTCGTGGACGCCGAGGCCGCGCTCTTCCTCCAGGAGGAGCCGATCGGCCCCGGCGACCGGGTGATGGCCGGCCTCTCGGTGGCCTTCGACGCCTCCTGCGAGGAGATGTGGCTGGCCTGGCGGCACGGCGCCTGCCTGGTGCCGGTCCCCCGCTCCCAGGTACGCAGCGGCGCCGACCTCGGCCCCTGGCTGGCCGAGCAGGAGATCACCGTGGTCTCCACCGTCCCGACCCTGGCCGCACTGTGGCCGGCCGAGGCGCTCAACGAGGTGCGGCTGCTGATCTTCGGCGGCGAGGCCTGCCCGCCCGAGCTGGTGCAGCGCCTGGTCACCGAGGGCCGCGAGGTGTGGAACACCTACGGCCCCACCGAGGCCACCGTGGTCGCCTGCGCCGCCCTGCTGACCGGCGAGGGCCCGGTACGGATCGGGCTGCCGCTGGACGGCTGGGACCTCGCCGTGGTGGACGAGGCCGGCGTCCCGGTCGCCCCCGGCGGCACCGGGCAGCTGGTGATCGGCGGGGTGGGTCTGGCCCGCTACCTCGATCCGGAGAAGGACGCCGAGAAGTACGCGCCGCTGCCCTCGCTGGGCTGGGAGCGCGCCTACCGCAGCGGCGACCTGGTCCGGGCCGACCCGGCCGGCCTGCTGTTCCTGGGCCGCACCGACGAGCAGATCAAACTGGGCGGCCGCCGGATCGAGCTCGGCGAGGTCGACGCGGCCCTCCAGGCCCTGCCCGGCGTGGCGGGCGCGGCGGCTGCCGTGCGGACCGCGCGCGGCGGCAACCAACTGCTGGTCGGCTACCTGGTGGTCCAGGACGGCTTCGACCGCGAGCGGGCCGTCGAGCGGCTGCGCGCGGAGCTGCCCGCCGCCCTCGTCCCGCTGCTGGCGACCGTCGAGACCCTGCCCACCCGGACCTCCGGCAAGGTCGACCGCAACGCCCTGCCCTGGCCGCTGCCCGAGCTGGAGAGCGCCGGCCCGAGCGAGGAGCTGTACGGCACCGAGGCGTGGCTCGCCGAGCAGTGGTCGGAGATCCTCGGCGTCCGGGTCGGCGGCCCCCGCGACGACTTCTTCGCGATCGGCGGCGGCAGCCTGGCCGCCGCCCGGCTGACCACCCTGCTGCGCACCCGCTACCCGAGCGCGGCCGTGCTGGACATCTACCAGCACCCGACGCTGCGCAAGCTCGCCCGGCACCTGGAGCGCACCGCCGGCGAGAGCGCCGAGGCCCGGACCGTCACCCTGGTGCCGACCAGGGCCAAGCTGCTCCAGCTGCTCCTGCTGGTCCCGCTGTTCACCGTGGTCGGCCTGCGCTGGACGGTCGCGCTGCTGGCCGCCGGGAACCTGCTCGCCCACCTCGGCGACTACCCGTGGGCGCCCACCGCCTCGTGGTGGTGGGTCGGCGCGGGCGCGCTCGCGCTGTACAGCGCGCCGGGCCGGCTCGCGATCGGGGCCGGCGGCGCCCGGCTGCTGTTGCGCGGCCTGCGCCCCGGCAGCTACCCGCGCGGCGGCGCCGTGCACCTGCGGCTGTGGACGGCCGAGCGGCTCGCCGAGCTGAGCGGCGCGACCGCGCTGTCCGGTGCCTGGCTCGTCCCCTACGCCCGCGCGCTGGGCGCCAAGATCGCCCGCGAGGTGGACCTGCACTCGCTGCCGCCGGTCACCGGGATGCTCAAGCTGGGCCGGGGCTGCGCCGTCGAGGCCGAGGTCGACCTGTGCGGCTACTGGCTGGACGGCGACCGGCTGGAGGTCGGCCAGGTGAAGGTCGGCGCCGACGCGGTGGTCGGCACCCGTTCGACGTTGCTGCCCGGTGCCCGGGTCGGCAAGCGCGCCCAGGTGCTGCCCGGCTCCAGCGTCACCGGCCAGGTGCCGACCGGCCAGCGCTGGGGCGGCGCGCCCGCCGTCAAGCTGGGCCGGGCCGAGTGGTCCTGGCCCAAGGAGCCTCCGGTCCGTCGGCCCGCCTGGGCCGCACTGTACGGCGCCGGCGACGCCGTGCTCGCTCTGCTCCCGGTGGCACCCGCCGTGGCCGCGCTGGCCGTGCTCTCCCGTTTCGTCGACCAGGGCGCGGGCCTCGGCCCGGCGCTCGGCGGCGCGCTGCTCGGCCTGCTGCCCGCCACCCTGGCGTACGGTGCGGTGTACGCGGCGCAGCTGGTGGCGCTGGTCCGGCTGCTGAGCCTCGGCCTGGTGCCCGGAGTGCACCCGCTGCAGGGCCGGGTCAGCTGGCAGGCGTGGACCGTCACCCAGCTGATGGACCGGGCCCGGGAGGTGCTGTTCCCGCTGTACGCCGGGCTGGTCACCCCGCTGTGGCTGCGGGCACTGGGGATGCGGGTCGGCCGGGGCGCCGAGGTGTCCACGGTGCTGGCACTGCCCAGCCTGACCACCGTCGGGGACGGCGCGTTCCTGGCCGACGACACCCTGATCGCGCCGTACGAACTGGGCGGCGGCTGGATGCGCCTGGGCGAGGCGAAGGTCGGCGACCGGGCCTTCCTCGGCAACTCGGGGATGACCGCGCCGGGCCGCTCGGTGCCCAAGCGGGGCCTGGTGGGCGTGCTGTCGGCGACGCCGGCGAAGGCGAAGAAGGGCGGCTCGTACCTGGGCATGCCGCCGATGCGTCTGCCGCGCGCCGTGGACGAGGCGGACCAGAGCCTGACGTACGAGCCGCCGACCCGGCTGCTGTGGGCGCGCGGGCTGGTCGAGCTGGCCCGGCTGGTACCGGTGCTCGCCTCGGGGGCGCTGGGCCTGCTGACGGCGGCGACGCTGTCCTGGCTGGCGGCCGGCTCCCCCGTGCTCGCCGCGCTGCTCTCCGGCCTGGTGCTGCTGGCGGCCGGCGCGCTGGCCTGCCTGGTCGCGGTGGCGGCCAAGTGGCTGCTGGTCGGGCGGTTCCGGGCGGTGGAGCACCCGCTGTGGAGCGGCTTCGTGTGGCGCAACGAGCTGGCGGACACCTTCGTGGAGATGCTGGCGGTGCCGTGGCTGGTCGGCGCGGTGCCGGGCACCCCGGTGCTGAACCTGTGGCTGCGCTCGCTCGGCGCGCACGTCGGCCACGGGGTCTGGTGCGAGAGCTACTGGCTGCCGGAGGCGGACCTGGTCACCCTCGGTGACGGGGTCACCGTCAACCGGGGCTGCGTGGTGCAGACGCACCTCTTCCACGACCGGATCATGCGGATGGATACTGTGGTCCTCCGCGAGGGCGCCACCCTGGGCCCGGGCGGCATCGTGCTGCCCGGCAGCACGGTGGGCGCGCGCAGCACGCTGGGCCCGGCCTCGCTGGTGATGCGCGCCGAGTCCGTCCCCGCCGACACGCGGTGGCTGGGCAACCCGATCGAGGCGTGGCAGACCACGTCGTGACCACCTCCCCGTCCCCCCGTCCCGGCCCGCAGGAAGCGCACGTCCCCGTGAAGCCCAAGCACGTCCCCGCGGCCGCCGGTGCCCCGGACCCGTACTTCCCGAACAGCGGCGACCACCGCTTCCGGGTGCACCGCTACGAGCTGGCGCTGGATTACCGGCCCGGACCCAACCGGCTGGCCGGCTCGGCCCGGCTGAGCGCGGTGGCGGACGCGGCGCTGGCCGAGTTCGCGCTCGACCTGGCCGAGTTCCGGATCGGACGGGTGCTGGTCGACGGCCGGGCCGCCCGCTACACCCACCGCGGCAACAAGCTGCGGATCCGCCCGGCCAAGGCGCTCGCGCCTGGCGCGGCGTTCACCGTCGAGGTGCACTACACCGGCAACCCCCGCCCGGTGCGCAGCCCGTGGGGCGGCCTGGGCTGGGAGGAGCTGACCGAGGGCGCGCTGGTGGCGAGCCAGCCGGTCGGCGCGCCGTCCTGGTTCCCGTGCAACGACCGGCCCTCCGACAAGGCGACCTACCAGCTGGCCGTCACCACGCCGTCCCCGTTCACGGTGGTGGCGAGCGGCCGGCTGCTGACCCGCACCACCAGGGCGTCCAGCACGACCTGGGTGTACGAACAGAGCGCGCCGACCCCGACGTACCTGGTGACGGTGTCGATCGGACACTACCGGGCGGTGCCGCTGGCGGTGCGCCCGGCGGTACCGCAGACCGGCTACGTGCCGGAGCGGCTGGCCGCCGCGTTCGCCCGGGACTTCGCCCGGCAGCCCGAGATGGCGGCGTACTTCGGCGAGGTCTTCGGCCCGTACCCGTTCGGCGAGTACGCGGTGGTCGTCGCGGACGAGGAGCTGGACGTCCCGGTGGAGGCGCAGGGCGTCGCCACCTTCGGCACCAACCACCTCGGCGGCGGCTGGGAGCGCGAGCGGTTGATCGCGCACGAGCTGGCCCACCAGTGGTTCGGCAACAGCGTCACGATCGCCGACTGGCGGCACATCTGGCTCAACGAGGGCTTCGCCAAGTACGCGGAGTGGCTCTGGTCCGAGCACGCCGGCGGCCCGGGCGCCGCCGTGCACGCCGCCGCAGCGCACCGGCTGCTGGCCGGACTGCCGCAGGACCTGCGGCTCGGCGACCCGAGCCGGAAGCTGATGTTCGACGACCGGCTGTACCAGCGGGGCGGACTGGTGGTGCACGCGCTGCGGCGCGCGCTCGGCGAGGACGCGTTCTTCGCGATGCTGCGGGACTGGACCAGCGCCAACCGGCACGGCGTGGTCGCCACCGCCGACCTGCGCGCGCACGCCGCCCGGTACACCGCCGCGCCGCTCGGCCCGTTCTTCGAGGCCTGGCTGGAGCGGCCGGAGCTGCCGCCGCTGCCGGACTGAGCCTGTCACCGGGGTCGGGCGGATGCCCGGGGCCGGATTATTCGATCGGTTCCGGGGCCGGGCTGGGCTACTCTCCGTGCACATGTCGATGAGTCCAGAAGCCCACATGACCGACCTGCCCGGCGAGCTGCTGCCCGCCACCCGCCGCGCCCTGCTGCACCGGCTCGCCGCCGCCCAGGCCGAGGGGCGCACGCCCTCGATGGTCGCCGGGGTGCTGCGCGACGGGCAGCCGGTGTGGAGCGGCGCCCGCAGCATGATCGACGGTCACGCACCGACCCCGGACGTCCAGTACCGGATCGGCTCGCTCACCAAGACCTTCGTCGCCGTGCTGGTGCTGCGGCTGCGCGACGAGGGCCTGCTCGACCTCGCCGACCCGCTCGCCCGCCACCTGCCGGGCACCCCCGCCGACGACGCGACCATCGCCCAACTGCTCTCGCACTCCGCCGGTCTGACCGCCGAGACCCCCGGCCCCTGGTGGGAACGGACCGAGGGCTCGCTGCGGCCCGGCCTCGGCGACATCCTGGAGGCCGAGCGGCCGCTGAAGCACCCGGCCGGACGGGTGCACCACTACTCCAACCCCGGCTACGCGCTGCTCGGCGCGCTCGTGGCGAAGCTGCGCGGCGAGCCCTGGGGCGAGGCGCTGCGCCGCGAGGTGCTGGCCCCGCTCGGCATGGACCGCACCACGCTGCTGCCCGAACACCCGCACGCCGGGGGCTTCGCCGTCCACCCGTGGGCCGACGTCCTGCTGCCCGAGCCGCTCACCGACACCGGTCTGATGGGCCCGGCCGGCCAACTCTGGTCCACCGTCGCCGACCTGGCCCGCTGGGCGGCGTTCCTGACGGCGGGCGACGACAAGGTGCTGTCCGCCGACACCCTCGCCGAGATGCGTACCCCGGCCGTCGCCCCGGACGACGCGGAGTGGACCAGCGGCTACGGCCTCGGCCTGCAACTGCGCCGCCACGAGGGCCGGTTGCTGTACGGGCACACCGGCTCGATGCCCGGCTTCACGGCTGGCCTGTGGATCAGCGAGGCCGACGGCCTGGCCGCGTACGCCCTCTCCAACGCCACCAGCGGCGCCAGCGCCGCCTCGCTGGCGGCCCGGTTGATCGCACTCACCGCCGAACTCGAGCCCCGGCTGCCCGAACCGTGGCGCCCGCTGTCCGAGGTGGACGCGGAGCTGCTGGACCTCACCGGCCCCTGGTACTGGGGCGCCGCGCCGGCCGGCCTGCGGCTGCGGCCCGGACGGGTGCTGGAGCTCGCCCCGCTCACCGGCGCCGGCCGGGGCTCGCGCTTCCGGCCCGAGCCGGACGGCACCTGGACCGGTGTGGAGAACTACTACGCGGGCGAGACCCTGCGGGTGGTCCGCCGTCCCGACGGCACGGTCAGCCACCTCGACATCGGCTCCTTCGTCTACACCCGCGAGCCGTACGGCCCGGGCGGCGCCGTCCCGGGCGGGGTCGACCCGGAGGGCTGGCGGGCCGTCTGAGCCGCGCGTCGCGATCGCGACACCAGGGGCGTGACGACGGGGGTGTGCGGTGCGGCCGTACGCCCCCGTGGCGCGTGTTGTCCACCCCCGGCAGACGAGCGCCCGGTGCCGGGCCGGTGACCGCCGGGCCACGGGTGGTCCCATTCAACAGGTGCACATCTGCGCTCCCCCGGGCCGCAACATAAATGCCAACCGGCTCGGAGAGAAACACGGGGACCGGTTCGCGTCCATGCCCAACCACCTGCGGACCGGGACGGTGCCCTGGTGATCCACGGCACCGCCGATCGTGCTGCCCTGGAGGGTCCGCCATGACCACCGTCCCCACGTACACTCCGTCCGCAGTCACCACCGCCCACGACGCCCCGGCGGTCCCCGCGCCCCGCCCCCGGCAGGCCGCCCCGGCCGTGTACACCGTCTCCCTCGCCCGCGACGAGGACGACGTGCGCGCTGCCCAGCGGCTGCGCCACCAGGTCTTCGGCACCGAGCTGGGCGCCGTGCTGCACAGCCCGGTCGCGGGCCTGGACGTCGACCCGTTCGACGAGTACTGCGACCACCTGCTGGTCCGCGAGGGGGAGCAGGGCGCCGTCGTCGGCACCTACCGGCTGCTGCGCCCCGAGGCCGCCCGCCGGGCCGGACGGCTGTACTCCGACGGCGAGTTCGACCTCTCCGCGCTCGCTCCGGTCCGCCCCGGCCTGGTCGAGCTCGGGCGCTCCTGCATCCACCCGGACCACCGGGGCAACGGCGCCGTCATCAACCTGATGTGGGGCGGCATCGCGCGCTACCTGGCCGACACCGGCAACACCTGGGTCGGCGGCTGCTGCTCGATCGAGCTGGCGGACGGCGGTGCCACCGCGGCCCGGGTCTGGGACACCGTCAGCGCCAAGCACCTGGCGCCCGAGGAGTACCGGGTCACCCCGCACCGGCGCTGGGATGCCACCGGGGTGGTGCGCGCCGAGCGGGGTGCGCTGCCGGCCCTGCTCCGCGGCTACCTGCGGCTCGGCGCCTGGGTCTGCGGCGAGCCCGCGCACGATCCGGACTTCGACTGCGCCGACCTGTACGTGCTGCTGTCGCTGGAGCGCACCGACCCGCGCTACCTGCGGCACTTCCTGTCCGGCGTACCCGCCGCGGGCGCCTCGTCATGACCGTCTGGCTGCCCACGGCGACCTGCCGGCCCGAGACCTGCCTGGCCGACGCCTCGCCGGAGGTCTCGCACCCCCGGCGGGCACTGCGGCTGGCGGCCTGTCTGGCGGCGGTGCTGGCCGGGGTCGCGCTCAGCCTGCCGGTCCGGCTGTTCCCGTACCGTTCCCGGACCCGGCTGATCCGGCTGTGGGCGCGGGTGGTGCTGCGCACCCTCGGGGTGACCGTCCACCTCGCCGGGCCTCCCGGCGGAGGTGCGGACGGCGGCGTGCTCGTGGTGGCCAACCACGTGTCCTGGCTGGACGTACCGCTGCTCGCCGCCGGGCGGCCGGGCCGGTCGCTGGCCAAGACCGAGGTCCGGCGGTGGCCGGTGCTCGGCCCCCTGATCGCCTGGGGCGGCACCGTCTTCCTGGACCGCGACCGGCTGCGGACGCTGCCGGACACCGTGGCGGCGGTGACCGGGGTGCTGCGCTCCGGGCACCCGGTGATCGTCTTCCCGGAGGGGTCGACCTGGTGCGGACGGGAGAGCGGCCGGTTCCGGCCCGCGCTGTTCCAGGCCGCAGTGGAGGCGGGTGCCGACGTCCAGCCGGTGACGATCCGCTACCGGTTGGCGGACGGACGACCGACCAGCGTGCCCGCCTTCGTCGGGGACGACGGGCTGCTCACCTCGCTCGCCCGGGTGGTCGCGGCCCGCGGGCTGGTCGCCGACGTGACCTTCCTGCCGCCGATACCGCCGCCCGGCCCGCAGCCCAGCCGGGCGGGCGCCCGGCGCGAGCTGGCCCGCACGGCGCAGGCGGCGGTGGAGGGGATCCGCTGATCTCCTGACGGTCCGCCACCGGGGCCGGCCGCTCAGGCGACGCCCGCCCCGGCCAGGTCCTCCGACTGCGGCTCACCGGGGACTGCCGGGGCGAGCGGGCGTGCCCGTCCGAGCAGGACGGCGACCAGGACGGCGGTGACGGCGAGCGCGGCCGACCCGCAGCGCAGCGCGAGGTGGATGCCGTCGACGAAGGCACCGTCCACCGCCTGACGCACCGGTTCGAGCAGCGTTCCGGCCGCGCCGCCGGCATCCTGGGCCGCACCGGTGGGCGCGTCCGCGATCGGGCCGGCGGCCTCCGGTGGGACGCCGAGCCGGTGCAGGGCCGAGGTCAGCTCCTCGGTCATCCGGTTGGTCAGGACGGCACCGAGCACCGCGATCCCGAGCACGCCACCGAGTTCGCGCAGGGTGTTGATGGCCGCCGAGGCCATCCCCGCTTGCACCGGGGCGACCCGCTGCATCACCCCGATGGACACCGGGGTGAAGGTCAGCCCCATCCCGAGGCCCATCGTGAACAGCGTCCACAGGTACTCGTAGTAGTGGGCGTGGTCGCCGTAGAGCGACAGGCCACCGAGGCCGGCCGCGCACAGGACGAGACCGAGCACCAGCGGGGGCCGCGGACCGTAGCGGGCGGTCAGCCGGCCGGAGAGCGGCGCGGCGGCCACCAGCATCGCGGTCATCGGCAGCCCGGCGTAGCCGGCGGCGGCCGGGGACCAGCCGAGGGTGCCCTGCATCATCAGCGGCAGGAAGAACGACGCGCCGAACATCCCGAAGCTGACCATGAACCCGCTCAACAGCGCGCCGCCCAGCATCCCGTCGCGGAACAGCCGCAGCTCCAGCATCGGTTCGGCGAGGCGCAGTTCGAGCAGCAGGAAGGCGAGCAGCAGCACGGCGGCCGCGGCGCCGCAGCCGAGCACCCGCACGTCGGTCCAGCCCCGGGACGGGCCCTCGATCAGCGCGTAGACCAGCAGGCCCAGCCCGGGGGCGGACAGGGCGAGGCCGCCGAGGTCGATCCGGCGGGCGCGCGGCGGGATGTCCGGGAGCACCCGGACGGCGAGCAGCAGGCCGGCGACGCCGATCGGCACGTTGATCCAGAACACGCTGGCCCAGCCGAGGTGTTCGACCATCGGGCCGCCGACCACCGGGCCGACCGAGAGGCCGAGCGCGGAGACGCCGGACCAGGTGGCGATGGCCTTGGCCCGCTCCTGCTCGTCGGTGAAGACGTGCCGCAGCAGGGTGAGACTGCCGGGGGTGAGCAGCGCGGCGCCGACGCCCTGGAGCATCCGGGCGCCGACCAGCACACCGATCGTCCCGGCGAGCGCGGCCACCGCCGAACCGACCGTGAAGAGCGCGAGGCCGAGACGGAACACCCGGGTGCGGCCGTACCGGTCACCGAGTGCGCCGCCGGTCAGCACGAAGGCCGCGTAGACCAGGCTGTAGCCCTCGGCGACCCATTGCAGGCCGCTGATCCCGGCGTCCAGTTCCCGGCCGATGCGGGGCAGGGCGTTGTTGACAATGACGTTGTCCAGCATCGACATGAACATGGCGACACAGAGCGTGAGCAGCGCGAGCCGCCGGCGGCGGGCGCTCGACTCCTCCATGGGTTCCCTCCCGATCGTGAACCCCTAACACTGTTAGGGATTGACGTGACAGCCACAGAATGCACCTAACGGTGTTAGATTTCAAGCGGGAATCCACCACACCGTCGGAGGCGTCCGCACAGCCATGCAGCAGAACCACACCGGCACGCCCGGAACAGACGACGCGACGCCCGCCCTGACCAGGGAGGCCCTCGCCCAGGCCGCACTGCGGGTGCTGGAACGGGACGGCCTGGCCGGGCTGTCCATGCGCAAGGTCGCCGCCGAGGTCGGCGTCAAGGCGGCCTCGCTGTACTGGCACGTCCGCAACAAGCAGGAGCTGCTCGACCTGCTCACCGACGCGGTGATGGGCTCCGCCGAGCCCCCGCCGCGCGAGGGCGACTGGCGCGAACAGTTCCACGCGTACTGCTGGCGCTACCGACGCCTCCTGCTCGACACCCGGGACGCGGCCAAGGTCGTCGCCGGTCGGCTCGCCCCCGGTCCGAACCTGCTCGGACTGATGGAGGACCAGCTGGACCGGCTCCGCACAGCCGGCTTCTCCGACGCCGACGCCGCCATGGCCAGTTACCTGCTGGGCGCCTTCGTCCAGGGCTTCGTGCTCCAGGAGCAATCGCCGATCTCGGCCTCCGAGGTCCTCGGCACCAGCCGCCGCGACATCGCCGACGCCGCCGGGGACCTCTTCCGCGCCCTGCCCGCCGAGACCTTCCCCAACCTGGTCGACCTGGCCGACGACCTCACCGAGCCGAACATGGACGCCCGCTTCGAGTTCGGCGTCCAGCGGATCCTCGACGGCCTCGCAGCCCTGCTGCCGCCGGAGCGGCGCTGAGCCCGACTCCCGGCCACGCCACCTCCCGACCGCCCAACCGCCCGACCGCCCGACCGCCCGACCTGCAGCAACGCCCCGGCCACCCGGTACGATCAGCGCCGAGTCAAGAGCGGGTAAACCGGGAGGGCGGGAGCATGGCCGAGGACCGGGCGCCGGAGAGCCGACCGGGCATCAGCCCGGGGACCCGACACCGGTCCCGGGCGGCCAGGTCGGCCCGGCCGCGTACGCCGCCCAGGAGTCGACGGGCTGCCTCGGCGAGCTGGTCTTCGAATTCGTCGGCGGGATCGCGCTCCTGGCCCTGACCACGGCCTCGCTGGCGGGGGCCTTCATCCTCGCCCGGGTGCTGCACGAGGCCGGCCCGGCCGGCGCCTACGGCCTCGCCGCGCTCGGTCTGCTTGGGATCGTCCACGGCATCCGCCACCGGCGCAGGCCCAAGGAGCAGCGCACCAGGACCGGGCGGGTCACGGCCGCCGTGACCGGCGCGCTCGGCTTCTGGTTGGTCCTGTGCGTCGGGTACGCGTCCTTCGACGCCGCCTTCGGACTGGACCTCGGGATCTGAACCTCGGGATCCGAACCTCGGGATCCGGCACCGGGATAGGCTCGTCGGGCCCGCCCGTACGATCACGGAGGAGTCACCGATGCCCGAGCCGTACCCCCTCTACGAGTCCTACGCGCAAGGCCTGTTGGACGTCGGCGACGGTCAGCGGATCCACTGGAACGCCTCCGGCAACCCGGCGGGCAAGCCGGCCGTGGTGGTGCACGGCGGACCCGGTTCCGGCCACAACCCCGGCTCCCGGAAGTACTTCGACCCGGAGCGCTACCACCTCGTCCAGTTCGACCAACGCGGCTGCGGGCTCAGCCGCCCGCCCGCCGCCGACCCGTCGACCAGCCTGGAGCACAACACCACCGCTCACCTGATCGCCGACATGGAGCGGCTGCGCGAGCACCTCGGCATCGACAAGTGGCTGCTCTACGGCGGCTCGTGGGGTTCCACCCTGATCCTCGCGTACGCGCAGGCCCACCCGGAGCGGGTCTCCGCGATCGTGATCTGCGGGGTCACCATGACCCGCCCCGAGGAGACCGACTGGCTCTACCGGGGCGTGGGCCGCTTCCTACCGGGGCCCTGGGAGGAGTTCCGGGACTTCCTGCCGCCCGCCGACCGGGACGGGGACACCTTCGAGCTGCTCGCCGCCTACAGCCGGCTGCTCAACAGCACCGACGAGTCGGTCCGGCGGGCCGCCGCCAACGCCTGGGCCACCTGGGAGGACGCGGTCATCTCGCACGAGACGCTGGGCAAGCCGAACGCGTACACCGACCGCCCGTCCGACGCGCTGATGACCTTCACCCGGATCACCGCGCACTACTTCTCGCACCAGGCCTTCCTGCCGGACGGCCAACTGCTGCGTGACGCCGGGCGGCTGGCCGGAATCCCCGGCGAGCTGATCCACGGCCGACTGGACCTCGGCGGGCCGGTCGACACCGCCTGGCAGCTGGCCAAGGTCTGGCCGGATGCCCGGCTGACGGTCATCGACGAGGCCGGGCACACCGGGAGCCCGCTGATGAGTGAAGCGGTCCTGGCCGCGATCGAGCGCTTCGCCTGAACTCCGACGCACCGGCCAGGGCGGCAGCCGGGCACTTCCCCGGGGCCCTCGACGCCTCCGGGCAACCGGGCGGTTCGTCCAGGTGGACTACCCCTACGATATTGACGCATGATCGCCTATGCCCCAGCCGCCCTGTTCTTCCTGTTGTTCGGAATCGGGGTACTACGCGACCGTCGCCAGTTCAGCAACGCCGTCCTGCTCGGTATCGCCGTCTCCCTCCTCTCCCTCGCCATGCTCGCCGAACTCCGCAAGGCACCCAGCATGGTGGTCACGCTCGTGGCGGCGGTCATCGTCCTCCTCCCGGCCCTCGGCACCGCGGCCCTGGTCTGGTTCCTGCTCGCCAACGGCCTGACCATGATCCGCAAGGAGGGCAGGCGGCCGGCGAACCTGCTGTCGCTGCTCGCCGGGCTGGGCATCCTCGGGGTCATCGGGCTGCTGGTCGCGGCCCTCGTCATCCACTCCCGGCAGCTGGCCGCCCTTGCCGGCACCGCGGTCCTGGTGGTCGGCTACGTCTCCTTCCTGTTCACCTGCTTCGTCGGCTACGCCTTCCTCTACGGCCGCCACCGGCCGCGCCAGGACGTGGACTTCGTGGTCGTTCTCGGCTCCGGGCTGATCGGCGGCGAGCGCGTCCCGCCGCTGCTGGCCAGCCGACTGAACCGGGGCCGCGAGGTGTACGAGGAGCAGGCCGCCCGCGGCAACCCGCCGGTGCTGATCACCTCGGGCGGCCAGGGACCGGACGAGAAGCTGCCCGAGTCCCACGCGATGGCCGACTACCTGGTCGAACGCGGCTTCCCCGAGGAGCACATCGAGCGGGAGGACCGCTCGCGCACCACCGAGGAGAACCTGCTCTTCAGCAAGGCCATCATGGAGGAGGCCAAGCCCGGCTACCGCTGTGTCGTGGTCACCAACAACTTCCACGCCTTCCGGGCCGCGCTGCTCGCCCGCGAGACCGGCGTCAACGGCCACGTCTTCGGCTCGCCCACCGCCCGGTACTACTGGCCGAGCGCGACCATCCGCGAGTTCGCCGCGATCTTCCTCTCGCACAAGCTGGTCAACTTCGGGATCTGCGGCCTCATCGCCCTCTGCGGGGTGCTCGCGGCCCTCTGAACCACCACCGGACTCCGGGCGCCGCGCGCCTCGGGTCCCCCTGCCCCGGGCGGGCCCCGGTCGCTGCTGCGGCCGGGG